>CAZZBU010000040.1:16609-28928 GCA_964652315.1 uncultured Bacteroidales bacterium | reverse complement strand
GGTCAAGAAAACCAAGGATATTCAACCGGTGATTTACTGATACAAAAACCACATCCCCTTTTTTTGCCAACGCCTCACCATAGGTCATGGGATCGTTACTGGCACCAACGTGATAACCACCCCCATGTAGCCATACCAATACAGGACGTTTTTTATCGTTCTGTATTCCTTGTGTCCAAACATTTAAACTGAAGAGCTCTTTTTCGTTCTGTACAGAATCAGGATACCATGGCACAACTTGTCTGGCAACCGGCCCAAACTCCGTACATTCGCGAACGCCTTCCCAGGTTTCAGGTTCCTGTGGGGGCATAAATCTTTTCGCCCTGGCATATGGGATTCCTTTGAATGCGAAAATACCATCACTGATACTACCGGATACGTCTCCAGCGGTGGTTTCAACAACAGGTTCCTGATCGTTTTCACTGGTTTTTGGGTTGCATCCTGTAAAAGATAACCCAACGGTAATCAGGCACATTAAAATAAAGTGTTTCAACTGTTTCATAGAATAAAATTTATTTAGTTAATTGCGATGCTGAAAAGGTAGTAATTATTTTGTTAATTCCTCTACCTATGGACGAAACGTCTGCCTGAACCGGGATGTGGAAATTGCAGCGGATGCCAGGATTAACCAGGGGGTTAGGGCAAATTGTTTGCTTTCTCTGTTTGTACTTTTACTTCTTCTGGTAAACCGCAAATAAAATCGTCAATTCGTTCTTTTCACAGTCCAGGTCAAACTCCCACTCATTGGTTTCATTGACGTATATTATAACAGGTTTGTTTTTCTTTACCTCCCATGTGAAATTTCGCACATCATTGGCAGCCTGCACTTCTATGCCAGTATGGTCAGCATTAAATGTAAACGACTTAGTGAAATTATCCTCGACAAACTCCCAGGTGCCTGGAAGGCATTCCGTTGCCGGATCTGATTGGGTGGATTTTTCTTCGGAACAGGATAACAGGATTACCATGCTTAACAGAAAGATACTATAAAAACCCTTTTTCATAATTTTGATTTAATGAATAGAATAAATTTTTTTTCAAAAATATTTCCATAAGAAGAATGCACCATCCCCTTTTTCGTGGATAATAGACGCAGGGCTGATTTTCTTGTTATATTCTGTTCTGATATATAGCCAGTTTTTATATTCAGTCACCCTTAGGTTCAAAATGTAATAGTCTTGGTGCCAGAATACCTGCCGTATTGCCTGATACTATTTTAACCACCCCCCAGGTTATAAGAGAGGTTGTAATGAGGGTTGCAATTATGTTTTGTGGAAACCAACCCGATGATTCACTGTTTATCAACAATTTTTCTCCCATCGCCAGTAATTCTGTACCTGGTTCGAATCCTGTGCATGTATTAAGCAGGTTTTGAATAAATGCAGCATCCTCTTTTTGTTTTCCCCGGGTCATTTCCGCAAGCCCCGGTGTATCTTTACCAAAAATCATGCATGCGCCTCCAAAACCCAAATTTAATGGTTGGATACACCAACCACCCTGTTCCTGCATGGTGTCGTTTATTTTGTAAATAACCGGCATGTTAAAATCTGCGGAATTCACAGCGATATCTACTCCTTGCAAATCATCAAGATTTTGCGAGGAAAAAGCATTTGTATGCCAGCTTACCTCGATATCGGAATTGATGTTTTGTAAATGCCCTGCTACTATCATTGCTTTGTTTTTTCCAATATCATTCCCGGCAAAGGCCTGCCGGTTAAGGTTTGTTTCACTGACAACATCATGATCCCAGAGGGTAAATCTTCTAATACCGGCTCTTGCCAGGGACAGTGCCACCTGCGAAGACAGCCCAACACCTATCAGCGCAATTTTGATGCCGGCTAATTTTTTCTGGGTTTCATCATCAATAAAGGGCTGATTTCGTGAAAACAGGCTTGCTGTATTGTAAGTTTCCATGTTCGATAATATTATTGTTTTGGTTTAACATATTTAATATTAGTGGTTTTTTTTGATTTAACCCGGCAACACTGGCATGAATGGAGGTCCCCATTGTAACTACCAATGCATTTCTTTTGTATTCAGGGTCCGTGTAGGGTGTTGAAATCCGCTCAAAACCAAAGCTTTTGTACAGAGGTTCTTCATTGAGGTAGGTATCCAGGACCATGTGTGTACTCCCTGTTAACAAAGCACATTGATAAGCTGCGGCCATAAGATACATAAAAGTACGCGTTGAACGGTATTTTTTAGCTACCGAAAAACGGCATGCCTCCACTATGTTTTTACCCTCCCTGTATTTATCGAGGGGATACAGTCTTTCCAGCGGAAATCCAAACAAATTATCATTTACAAGCCTGATGGAGCCAATAATTTCTCCTTGGGTATTATACGCAGCATAGTTGTGTGAAAACCTGTCGTACTTATCCTGCAATTTAAACCCTGCTGCTGACATCCAGTGTAGGTCATATACCAGCATTTTTTGCCTGAATTCGAATAGTGCATTTAGTTCATCGGGTTTGAATACTCTTTTAATCTTCATTGGATTGGGTTTTAAGTGATTTAAATAAAAATCAAACCCAATTAGGGAAGAAGTTGATAGTGGACTTTAAAAGTTACAATGATTTTATCAGTTTAATGCAACTTAAAGTTGTTTTCGTGCTGAAATAATTTCACCATAGTATGTGGTTTGCCAGAAAACAATACATTTGATTAGGGAAAATAAGGTAAAATAAATAGGGTTAACCGATATTTTAACCATATTCCCTCATGCTTCTCTGCCATTCCTAATTCCTATATCCCTCCGGCTTATTATTTTTATAATCGCGGATCATTTCCTCTGGTGATTTATGTGCCCGTCCCGCAGCCTTTTGGTAATCACTGGGCACGTCAAAAATACCCAGCCGGATACTTTCATAAATACCACCAACGAGGGTGCCATAAAACTCACCCAGGGTTTCGACACGCTGTTTGGTGTAGGCTTCTACGGACATTTCCTTATAATCAAGATTTGTTCCATAAACACGGTTAATCACATCAACAAGTTCATGCTGGGTTATGGGTTCGCCAACCATGTTGTAGGTTTTGCCAAAATGGTTGTTGGTTAGCAGCACCCTGGTATATGCATAAGCCAGTTCGCTCCGGGAGGTATAGGCACAACGTCCCTTGCCCGCGGAGTTATCAATGTAGCCTGCTTTTTTGTATTCTTCCAGGTATTCCAGATCCGGATCAGCATAAATACCATTCCGGCAAATGGTGAAGTTCATGCCAGATTCTTTTATTATGTCCTCTGTTTTTCGGTTTGAGGCTACGATATCATGGAAGCCGGTTTTTTCCGGATCACCCACTATACTGGTATATAGGATGTGCTTTACACCACCCTTTTTAGCTGCTTCTATTACATTACTATGCTGTTGCGAACGATTCACAGGTTTGTCATTCGATGATATAAATAATAACTTATCCGTGCCACTAAGCGATCGGTACAGGTCCTTTTTATTGTTGTAATCCCCTGGATTAATTTCAATTCCCAGGTGTGCTGCTTTTTTTGGTGTTCTGGCCAGACCAATGATGTGATGATCATCCATTTCTTTTAACAAGGCCCCGACAGTTGCACTGCCGAGTCCGCCGTTAGCTGCTGTTACTGCTATCTTCATGATGCAACTTTCATTTAGTTCAATAGGTATATTTGCCAGGATCATAACATTGAAAATTCTCCAGTTGTTTAATATTGTAAATGGTTATGTGCTGATTTATCGATATATTAGTGGACTAATGAGTAAGGAATTTGAATATTGGGGGCGATTTGGAGTGTGATCCTAAGATAATTTGATGCGAATTACAATAAGTTACACCACAATAATTATTAATTGAAATGAATTTCTATGAATTCAATAAGCTTTTTATAGCTTTATTTCTGTTAAATGATAATTAGGTTTGAGAAAAACAAAAAATACTGAATTATGAAAGTCTTATTCATTGGAGGTACCGGAAATATTAGCACCCCGGTCAGCAAGCTGGCTCTTGATAAAGGGATTGAACTATTTCATCTTAACCGGGGCAAAACAAAAATTGATTTGCCAGGAGTGAAATCATTGCAGGCCGATATCAATGATAGTGATGCTGTATCCAGCGTGCTTAAAGGCCATACATGGGATGTGGTAGTTAACTGGATAGCCTTCAAGCCCGATGAAATACAACGCGATTACAACCTGTTTAAAGATACCTGCAAACAGTATATTTTTATCAGTTCGGCATCAGCCTACCAAAAGCCCCCGGCTCATCCAGTGATTACTGAAAGCACTCCCCTGTATAATCCTTACTGGGATTATTCCCGGGATAAGATTGCCTGCGAAGAATTGCTCAACACCCTGTATCGTGAAAAGAACTTTCCAATATCCATTGTGCGCCCTTCTCACACCTACGATACAGTAATCCCTGTGGCCATTGGTAGCTGGACAGACTACACCATCATCGATCGGATGAAAAAAGGCAAGCCTATTATCATACATGGAGATGGTACTTCCCTTTGGACCTTAACTCATGCCCGCGACTTTGCAAAAGGATTCGTTGGGTTAATGGGCCATCAACAGGCTATAGGACAGGCATTTCATATTACTTCAGATGAATTGCTGACCTGGAATCAGATTTATGAAGCCGTGGCTGAGGCTGCAGGGACAGCGCTGAATGCGGTACACATTTCCAGCTACTTCATTTGCGAAACGGCAAAAAAACATGAACAAACAACCGGAATACCTGGCGGTTTTATGATGGGTAATCTGCTGGGCGATAAGGCACAGAGTGTTATCTTTGACAACACCAAAATCAAAACTTATGTACCCGAATTTGTGGCTACTATTCCATTCCGGAAGGGTATTAAAGAAACCATTGATTGGTTCGAAGCAGATAAATCGCGCATGGTTATTGATGATTCAAATAACAGGTTTTTGGATGTGGTGATAGAAGAGTACCAAAGGTCAGGTAAAAAGTAGTTCATTTTTATTCATTTCCTTAAATAACTACAGATTAAACATGAAATCCATTCATCAAATAATCAGCACAGTAATCCATCAGCACATTAATCTGTGAATTTCAGGACGTTTTCGGTTTTCTGCTCGTTTTCTTCACAAGCGAATAGTATTAAGCTGCATTGTTTTTTAAGGAAATAATCATAGACAATACTGAACCGCCTAAACTCATAATGTGTTAAATGAATTAATTGAGTTGATTATCAAATTACTAAGGTATGAACTTTAGATTTGAAATGTATAAAAAAACCGGAACCCCTCAATTTGTCATTGATTTGGCTCCGGTTTTGTTGTTTTTATTTTGAGTTTTGACTAAAACAGTCAACCTTATTCAGGCATGGACAAAGTACCAGCTTTCTACTATGAGCTATCAACTAAGAGCTATTTGCTACTTCTTCCAGAGTTGCTCCATATTTTCCAGCGTGCGTCCTTTGGTTTCAGGTACAAATTTCCATACAAATAACGCTGCCAGAATACCCATCAACCCATAGATCCAGTAGGAGAATCCATGATGGAATTTTTCAGTCAGCAAGGTGCTGTCGTTTAACACAGGGAAGGTTAAAGAAACTATCCAGTTGGCAATCCATTGGGCAGCTACGGCAATGGACATAGCTCCTTTGATGCTGTTGGGGAATATTTCAGAAAGCATGACCCAGGTAATGGGCCCCCATGACATGGCAAAAGCTGCAGTATAAAACAGAATCGAGAGAAGGGCAGCAATTCCCTGGTTTTGAAAGTAGAAAGAAAATCCTAACGCAAACATACTGATAGCCATGCCTATGGCACCAATGATGAGCAGGGGTTTACGGCCAAACCGGTCTACCGTAAAAATGGCAACCACAGTAAACGAAAGGTTAATAATCCCTACAAGAATCACTCTGAATAAGGACGATTCAGTTTCAAGGCCAAGATTTCTGAAAATATCCGACGCATAATACAGCACCACATTAATGCCTACAAATTGTTGAAATACTGAAAGCATCACCCCAATAACGATAACTAAACCGCCAAATGACATCCAGGGGAGCCTTTTTTGTTGAAGGGAACGCTTGATGTCATCAAGGACTTGTGGTGTTTTTGACTCGCCTACAGCCCGTTTTAACACCCTGGCTGCATCGTCGTCTTTGTTTGCCATCACCAGAAACCGGGGCGTTTCCGGCACAAAGAAGAGAAGCACAAAAAACAACAGGGCAGGGATGGTTTCTGAAGCAAACATCCAACGCCATCCAACAGTGTTTATCCAGCTTAAATCCTGCCCACGGGCGATAAAATAATTTACAAAATAAACTACCAGCATGCCAAAAATTATTGCAAACTGGTTCCACGATACCAGTTTACCACGGATCCTGGCAGGTGCGATTTCAGCAATATACATAGGACTGAGCATGGAGGCCAGGCCAACTCCAATACCACCAATAACCCTAAAAATAATAAAGGTTGTAATCAATTCTGTACCTGGAATTAACAACTTGTCAGGTATAGCAGAACCAATGGCTGAGATGGTAAACAGCAATGCAGCCATGGTTAATCCTTTTTTACGCCCTATGGTCTGACTGATATAGCCACCGATAGAACCACCGATAACACATCCAATCAATGCGCTGGCATTGTTAAACCCATTGATGGTATTGGCCATGGTTTCAGAAATGACATTGGGCTGGCGGAGTAAGAAATAATATAACATCCAACCTATGATGCTGGTAAGAATTATGCTGTAAATAGACCCTCTGACAGCGCCAAAGAGGCGAAACATAAAACTGGCAATAAGAACAAGAACTATGATTAAGGTTATAACTACGGATGATTTAAACTGAACAATAACACGGGTAGCCAATTCTTCGTTTTCAAACAATGGGATGATAAAAAAATCTTTTAGCGCCTCAATCGCTCCGTTGATAACTGCGGTATCGTACCCGAAAAGTAGTCCACCAAGGGTAGCTACCAGGGTGATTGACATAATAAACGATTTGTTTTTTTTTTCCATGTCTTTGTTTTTTTTACTAAACGTAAAAAGTACGTAAATAAAAGTTGAGTTAAAAAAAGCAGCCTGTTCAGTTTGTTGAACAGACTGCATATATATCTAAAAAAGAATACTTATTATAATTTATGCCCTTTTACAGCATAGAAGAAAATATACAAGTAACAAATAGCAGGAACAATGAATGCCCATGAGTAACCGACAGTATCGGCAATTGAACCCATGATTGGAGGTATGATAGCTCCACCCAATATCAGGGCATTAATAAGTCCGGACGCAGGGGCCATTTCGTCACTATCGAGGTTGCGAACAGCCAATGAGAAGATATTCGGGAACATTATTGAATTGAACAACCCGATTGAAATTACTGTCCAAATAGCCACCTGACCTGTTGTGAAAGTAGTAATTATTCCCAATGCTGCTGCCATAAGTGCAAAAATAGCTAAAGAACGGGCAGCCTTTCCACGGCCAAATTGCATAAATATGAAGTTTACAAAAGCTGTGCCTGTAAAGGTTAAACCAATGCTCCAGTTCCAATCAGTTACAAAGGAACCCGAGACCAGGGCAAGAACTAAAATAGCAATTATATAGGCATATTTCTTTGCACCATTCTTCATATCGGAGAACATTATTGAACCAAAGAAACGCCCAATCATTGCACCACCCCAGTATATCGCTGCGTAGGTTGAAGCCAATTCAGCATTGATTAAATCGCTTGTACCCCTGATATAGTTCACTAATAAACCGGCATTACCCACTTCAGCACCTACATAAGTGAAAATAGCAAATGCCCCAAGCAATACGTGTGGGTACTTCCATATTTTCTTTTTCTCACCTTCTTTTTTCTCTGTTTTTAGCGCCGGGAGTTTAATTGTAAAAAGGATAATTGCTACAGCAATAACAATCAGGGCCATGATTATAAACGGAACAGGAATTCGCTCGGCAACTTGTAAACCATAAGCCTGTTCTTGTGCTTCAGTTGCACGTGCAGGCAATTCAAGCCCTTTAAATATTGCCACCCCAATTAACCAGGGAGCAACCATGGTAGCTACTGAGTTTAAGGCCTGGGTAAGGTTCAAGCGGCTTGATGCGGAGCTTTCTGGTCCTAATGCCGTAACATAAGGGTTTGCTGCTACTTGCAGAAAAACCACACCCGTAGCTAATATAAATGTAGCCACATAAAACAATACCAAAAGCTGGCCTTTGGCTGCCGGTACAAATGCAATACTACCTATGCCCATAAGGAATAAACCCAAAATCACTGTCCATTTGTAACCAATTCTGTTAATCAGCCTGCCAGTTGGAATCGACATAATCGGATACGTAATAAAAAATGACGATGATAATAACTGGGCTGCAAATTCAGATAAACCAAATACTGCCTTTACAGGAGCTGTCATTGTGATAATGAAAGTTGTTGCGAAGCCAAAAAGGAAGAATATGGCTCCAAAAGTGGTCATCCCCACCATAAAGTTCTTTTTATTGTCCATCTATACAAAGTTTTAGTTAAAAAATTCCAAAAAAACTCCCCTAAAGTACAATAATTCATGTGTTTTTCATTAAAACCATTTTCTTTTTTGTTGACTATTAGATTATCTATCTCATAATAAATGGTTTACAAATCCATCATTTGAATCTGAAAGTAACCACTCTGGTTGTTTTAGCATGGGTTAGGCTTTTCTTGCATAAAAAAAACGGCGCACTATAATAGCCGCCGTTCCATAGGAGTAATATATCGTTTAAATATACCAGTTGAGAATTGTTTCGTAAAGCTCCTGCTTACCACTGATTTGCTTGGGTTCACCATTTTTAATGGCAATTTCACGCAGATCTTCAAGGGTAAGTTTACCTTCTTCAAAGGCTTTACCATCACCGCTATCAAATGAAGCGTAACGTTCTTTCTTCATCTTTGGTAAATCAGAGTCAGTAAGCACCGCATTAGCAACTAACAATGCGCGGGCAAAAGCATCCATACCTGAAATGTGGGCGATGAACATATCATCCATATCAGTGGAGTTACGACGAGTTTTTGCATCAAAGTTAACACCTCCTGTTTTGAACCCACCTGCCTCAAGAATTACAAGCATAGCTTCAACGAGTTCGTAAATATTCAGCGGGAACTGGTCTGTATCCCAACCGTTTTGGTAATCACCACGGTTAGCGTCGATGCTTCCCAGTAATCCGGCATCAGCAGCTACCTGAAGGTCGTGCTGGAAAGTATGTCCGGCAAGGGTAGCATGATTCACCTCAATATTCAGTTGGAAATCACCTGCTAATCCGTACTTGTTAAGGAAACCAATAACTGTAGCTGCATCATAGTCATACTGATGCTTGGTAGGCTCCATTGGTTTCGGTTCAATAAGGAATGGGCCTGTAAATCCATTCTTACGTGCATAATCTTTTGCAGCATGTAAAAATTTTGCCAGATGATCCAGTTCACGTTTCATGTCTGTGTTCAGCAACGACATGTAACCTTCGCGTCCGCCCCAAAATACATAATTTTCTCCACCAAGCGCTATGGTTGCGTCTAATGCATTCTTAACCTGAGTAGCTGCATGTGCAAGTACATTAAAATCAGGATTGGTAGACGCTCCGTTCATGTAACGTGGGTTAGAGAATACATTTGCTGTTCCCCATAAAAGTTTTACACCGGAAGCTTTTTGCTTTTCCTTGGCATAATCCACAATTGTTTGCAGGTTTTTTTCATATTCTTTGATAGAAGAACCTTCGTCAACCAGGTCAATATCATGGAAGCAGTAGTAAGGAATACCCATTTTTGTAATAAACTCAAAAGCTGCATCCATTTTATCTTTTGCATTTGCAATAGCATCCGACTTGGTATTCCATGGGAATTTCATGGTTCCCGGTCCAAATGGGTCACCACCTTCGCCACAGAAGGAGTGCCAGTAAGCCACAGCAAAACGGAAATGTTCCTTCATGGTTTTGCCTGCCACAACTTTGTTTTCGTCATAAAATTTGAAAGCCAGAGGATTTCTTGATTCCTTACCTTCAAATTTGATTTTTCCAATACCCGGAAAAAATTCTTTGTCGCCTTTTAAATAATCCATAACCGATCTTTTTTAATTATAGTTTTCAAAAAAAAATTATTGTATTGCATTTATTAAAGCCTGATGCCAGACTTTATATGCTTGTTGATATTGTTCTGTTTTTGAGGTATCCGGCTCAATTACTTCAAGTTTTTCCATTGATTCGAATGCTTCGCTAAACGATTTATAGATACCGATACCTACACCTGCCCCGCGGGCTGCACCCTGAGCACCATCAGTATCATATAGCTCAATGCGCGCCCCTGTTATACCAGCCAGCGTATCTCTGAATATAGGGCTCAGGAACATATTGGCTTTACCTGCTTTGATAATGGAAGGTGCGATGCCAATAGTTTCCATCACGTCAATGCCATACTTAAATGAAAACACAATGCCTTCCTGGGCAGCCCTGAAAATGTGTCCCTGGTTGTGGATGTTAAAGTTGATGTTACGTACCGATCCGCCGGGCTCTTTGTTGCCAAGGACCCTTTCAGCTCCATTGCCAAAAGGAAGCACTACCAGCCCTTCCGAGCCAATGGGGATATTATTTGCTTTATCATTCATTTCCGGATAATCTAATCCACCGGCCACATTGTGTTTTAGCCATGAATTAAGTATACCTGTGCCGTTCACACATAACAATACACCCAGCCTGTTGTTCTCTGATGTGTGATTAACATGGGCAAAAGAATTTACCCTTGAAATGGGATCGTATTTGATTTCTTCGCTAACCCCGTATACCACACCTGAGGTACCAGCTGTAGCAGCAATTTCACCAGGGTTAAGAACATTTAATGAGAAAGCATTGTTGGGCTGATCTCCCGCACGGTAACTTACTGTTGTTTTTTCAGACAGGCCAAGCTCCCTGGCTGTGCCGGCTGTAAGGTTACCCTGATTGGAAAAGGTTGGGGCCACCTCGGGAATTAAATCACGGGAGATGCCGTAATGGTCAAACAAAAAACCAGCAAGATCATTGTTCTTGAAATCCCAGAATATTCCTTCTGACAAACCTGAAACAGTGGTGTTTATATTCCCGGTCAGTTTCATGGCAATATAATCGCCAGGAAGCATAATTTTATCAATTCTTTCAAACAATTCAGGTTCATTGTCTTTGACCCACTTAAGCTTTGAAGCTGTGAAGTTACCAGGTGAATTCAACAGGTGTGCCAGGCATTTTTCATCACCAATCTGGTTGAAAGCCTGATTGCCAATTTCTACGGCCCGGCTGTCGCACCAGATTATTGATGGTCTTACAACTTCCTTGTTTTTGTCAACTGCCACCAGGCCATGCATCTGATAGGAGATACCTATGCTGGCAATATCCTCTTTATTAACATTGGTCTGAGACAGTACATCGCTGAGGGCAAGTTTAAGGTTTTCCCACCATGTTTCGGGTTCCTGTTCTGCCCAGCCACTGCGAAGCGCTTTCATTTTCATCTCTTGTTTAGGATGAAAAGCCGATCCAAGACACCGGCCGCTGCCTGCTTCAATGAGGCTTACCTTGATGGAAGAACTACCGATATCAAAGCCTAATAAGTACATATTATTCTATTTTAATGTTTATATTATAAACCCGGTATTCCGGGTTTTAAATTCTTCAAATTTTTCTCTGTCAAACAAATGCAGGCGCGCCGGTTTATGGGCTACGCCTTTTTGAAATTCGTTTAACGGGATAATATACTTTATCCGGTTAATCCTTTTTCTAAAGTTACGATTATCTATTTCCATTCCCAAAATCACCTCGTACAATCGCTGTAACTGATTCAGCGTAAACTTCTCCGGAAGGAGCTCATACCCCAATGGTTCTGTCAGCAGTTCCTGCTGAAGACGCTGCAGGCCATCGTGAATGATGATGCGGTGATCAAAGATCAATTTTAAATGATCTATATCATGCACCGGATACCATTTGGCATTGAAAGCAACAGACAACTCTGTTTTTTTGCTTTCGTCCAGTTTT
The DNA here is from genome assembly GCA_964652315.1 of uncultured Bacteroidales bacterium. Lineage (GTDB taxonomy): Bacteria > Bacteroidota > Bacteroidia > Bacteroidales > JAAAOM01 > CAZZBU01. The sequence goes on along the minus strand of CAZZBU010000040.1, from coordinate 16,967 downwards.
ATTAACGAATAGTACGAAATGGTAACAATCCGGTCTACCTGCATGCCGCTGGTTTGCTGCAGCCATGTCAGGTCTTCCTGGGGTGAAAGCCTTTTTGGGTCATCATAAACCCCAAACTGCCGCAGGTAAATGTCTTCGAGACCTGTATATTCCTTTAGTGTACGGGTTGCAGATTTTTCCAGTAGCTCATGCCTGATGATTAAATTTCCAGGTAATTTTTTTCTGTCAGAGGTTTTATTATCTTTCTCCAAATCACGATCAATAAGAAGAATCATCAACTGCTGGCTGTTGAAACCAAAAACCACACAGTCAACGGATATATGGGGATTTAAATTCTGAACCATCTAAAATAAAAATG
>CAZZBU010000040.1:14964-16509 GCA_964652315.1 uncultured Bacteroidales bacterium | reverse complement strand
TTGTAGAATAATACTGGTCAATCCGGAACAGTTTTTTCTGGTTTTCCGGTTTAATGCCGATGCCATTATCACTTACGGATATTTTATATTTTAATGAATCAAGGGATTTGCACCGGATGGTTACTTCACCACCTTTTGGTGTGTATTTGATAGCGTTATTAAGCAGGTTTCGAATTACGGTATTAATCATATCCCGGTCAAAAAAGGCCGTGCACTCATTGTTCATGTCAGTTGTAAGGGAAATGTTTTTGTTGAGGGCAATACCGCCAACATTGGCAATGTTTTCCTGGATGAGCGACTTAAGGTTGTGGTGATCAGGACTGTATTTTATGGAATCAGTTTGTGTCCTGGCCCAGTTCAATAAGTTCTCAAGCAGGTTGTATGCATTGCTTGTTGTAGAACGGATTAATTGTAGTAATTCGATATTTTTCGATACGTCAAAATCTTCAACATTATCAATGAGCAAATCTGTAAATCCCAGAATGGCATGGAAAGGGTTTTTCAGATCATGTGCAATGATGGAGAAAAACTTATTTTTGGTTTTGTTTAAACGCTCCAATTGGGAATTAATTTCCTGTAAACTATCTGTTTGGGCTTTTAATTCTTCGGACTGTTGTTGAATTTCTTCCTGTCGTTCTTTGAGCAGGGTATTGACTTCCTGCAGCTTTTGGGTTTGCTCAATAAGTTTTTGCTCGGTTTCTTTTTGTTTCCGAATATCACGGCCAATGCCCACCACGCCGATAATCTCACCTTCTTTGTTTCTTAAGGGAAATTTAGTTGTAGAAACGTATGTTCTGCGGCCTTCATCGTCGAACCCAAATTCTTCCTTATTAATTATAGGTACACCGGTTTTTATGATTTCTTCATCATCTTTCCTGAAAGCATCAGCTAATTCTTTATCATAAAAATCATGATCTGTTTTGCCCACAAGATTTTCAAGGCTACCAGCTTTCATAATTCTTACAATTTTGTTATTTGCAGTGATGAACCGGCAATTTCTGTCTTTTATATAGATAAAATCCGGCATGGTATTGATCATGGTTACCAGCAGGTTTTTTTCTTTTTGTATAATCTCCGTTTGAACCTCAACCTGCTCCTGCCGTTCTTCCAGCAATTGATTTATTTCGTTCAATTGCTCTGATTTTTCTATTAATAATTGTTCAGCTGTTTTTTGATTGGAAATATCACGATCAATCGAAATTATTCCAATGATATCATTTTTTTCATTGCGATAGGGGACTTTGGTTGTTGATCGTATGATTCTTTCCCTTTTTTTGTTAAACCCAGGAACTTCCTTATTTACTATTTGTTTACCGGATTTAATTACCTGCGCTTCATCTTTTTCACAGTCGTCTGCCAGCGCCTTATCAACAAAATCATGGATGGTTTTGCCTATGACTTCCATTGGGTGTTTTTTCCCCAGCATTTGTGCAGTCTGGAAATTGGCCAGAATAAATTTACCCGATAAATCTTTCACATAAATGGCATCAGGCATGGCATCAATAATTGAACGTAGCTGGTTACGTTTTTTGGTATATTCAGGAA
>CAZZBU010000040.1:10472-14864 GCA_964652315.1 uncultured Bacteroidales bacterium | reverse complement strand
GGCATGGCATCAATAATTGAACGTAGCTGGTTACGTTTTTTGGTATATTCAGGAAATGCTTGGTTATTTTTACTGTTTATCAGGTAGTTTATTCTTTGTGTTTTTTTATATAAATGAAAAAGTAAAAACAAGATAACACTCAGGAACAATAGTATAATTACAGGTTGGTTAAAATCTGTAAACACCTTGGCATTTATTGTCCATAAATATAAAAAAGTCAATATTGTTATAATATAACACACAGTCTGTTAGGGTATTTATGATAATTCTTAAATCAATTATTTCAATTACAGTTTACGTATTCAGAAGCAAAAGGTTTGTCTAACAAACATAATATATTTTATTAGAATAAAAAAAACCAGGCCTGGAAGACCTGGTTTTTTCAATCGCTACTTAAAAAAGGGGTATTTTATATGTTAGAATCCAAACAATCCCGGCAGCCACAAGCTTATTTCTGGTATGTAAGTTACAAGTAGCAGGGAAACAATCATAGCAATAAACATTGGCAGGAGTGGTTTAATAACCCGTGCAATAGGCACATTGGCTACACTGCAGCCGATAAACAGGACTGAACCCACGGGTGGGGTACACAGGCCCACACTTAGATTTAATACCATTATAATACCAAAATGAATGGGGTCAATTCCCAATTGAGCTGTTACAATCGGAAGGAAAATGGGTGTAAATATCAGTACTGCCGGTGTCATATCCATAAAGGTACCTACAACAAGCAAAATTAAATTGATTATAAGCAATATGATCAATGGGTTGTTGCTTATCGTTAAAAGTCCGTCACTAACGGTTTGAGGGATATTCTCAAAAGACATAATCCATGATAAACCAATACTTGCTGCCACTAAAAGAAGCACGATGGATGTTGTACGCACGGAGTTAATCAATATCTCAGGCAGATCCTTGATTTTGATTTCCTTGTAGATGAAAGCCAGTACAAAAGCATACAATACGGCTACAGCACTTGCTTCGGTAGCTGTAAAAATTCCCGCTATGATTCCTCCAATTACTACTACGAGCAAAAACAGACTTGGGATGGCGCTGAATAATTTCACCGTTCCTTTTAGATACGTATGCAATTCATCTTTTCCGGTAAACCGGATAAAAGCGTATAATATGGCAGATGCACCCAGTACGGAAGAAGTAATGATGTGGTTTGGGCTATAAAGATTAATAGCTATTCCCATAAGCACAGTCTGGATAAGGATAGTTAAAAATCCTTTTCTTTTAAGCAGCAATAGTGCAACGCCCATAATTACCGCAGCAGCCATCCATAGTGGAAATGCTTTAAATTGAATAACAGCCGAAACAATAACAGTAAGGGTGAGTGCAGCTACATCCCAGGGAAATTTTTCAATCCGCGGATTGATAGAAGCCAGCACTGAACGCAACCAAAACCAGAATACTATGAGAAATACCCAGTGAAATCCGGTATTAAAGTAGATGTATGCATAAGCTACAATGATAAGCAAAGTTGAGAGGGCCACAGCAATATCAGCTACGGAATGCTCTTTTGTAACCGCATATTTCTTTCTAATGGCAAACAAAGCAGCTACCAGCATTAAGCTGGATCCGGTAAGGATTCCGGGTAAATATCCGGCAATAAACAGGGCTGCAATGGAAACTCCTCCACTGGCAAGTGAGTATACAATTAATATATTGCTGGGCGGGATGGACAGACCGGTAGTGGATGATGTTATGTTCAACGCTGCGCTGAAGTTTTTATCATATCCTTCGCGCTTCATTTCCGGTGTCATAATGGTTCCTATGGCAGAAGCCGATGCGGCAGCCGAACCCGAAATAGCCCCGAAAAGCATGTTTGCCAGGATATTCACAAAAGCAAGGCCGCCAGGAAAACGACCCACAATGACCCTGGCAAAATCAATGAGCCGCAGGGCTATGCCTCCATGATTCATAATATTTCCGGCAAGGATAAAAAAGGGAATTGCCAGCAGGGTAAAACTATCCAGCCCGGTGGCCATACGATGTGCAAAGGTAGTAAAAGCTGGCATTGCATCAATGCTAACGAGCATGGTTAAAATACCGGAAATACCAATACTGAATGCAATAGGTACGCCAAGCACCAGTAATACGACGAAACTAACAACTAAAACAAGTATTCCAAAATAATCCATATCAGGCTTTGTTTCTTAAGTTTTGAATGATATTATCAATGCTGTAATATAAGATGAGAATTCCGCTAAGAGGCAAAACAAAATAAACATATCCAAGCGGGATGGATAAGGCCGCAGATTTTACATCGAGTAAGAATCTTGAGTATACAAGGTATGTTCCACCTATCACCAGTACAATCAAGGCAAAAGCACCAATCAGTACCTGAATGATGGTTTTTAATACCTGCTGGCGTTGAGGTGCTGAGCGCTGAACCAATAAATCTATTGCCAGATGTTCATCCCTTCCGGCAACATACGCAGCTCCAAGCAGCCCCACCCAGATGAGCAGAAAACCAGCAAGCTCATCGGTGAAAGCGCTGGGTAATGATAAAATGTATCTGCTGAATACCTGCCAGAGTACATCCAGTACAAGTATTCCAAGCAAAAACACGCACATGTGTTTTAATAAGGCATCAATCTTTGTTCGCATAATATTCTATCTTATTGTTATTCTACAGCTCTTATCCTTTCAATGAGGGAGTATAACCGCTCATTATCTTTGTATGTCTCATAGATAGGTTCAACCGTTTTTGCAAAAGGTTCTTTATCCGGATAATAAATTTCAACACCATCCTTTTTTAGTTCTTCCAGGCTTTCCTTAACCGACTCGGCCCATAAGCGCCGTTGTTCTGTAACTGATTCACGGGCAGCCTGCATCAACCATTCCTGTTCCTGTTCGTTTAGTGTATTCCATGTAGGGGTGCCAATGATGAGCACATCAGGAATCATGGTGTGTTCGTTGATGGAATAATGCTTGCAAACCTCATAATGATGAGACGAGTAAAAACTCGGAGGATTGTTTTCAGCTCCGTCAACCACACCACTTTGCAATGCTGTATAAAGCTCGCCCCAGGAAATCGGTGTTGGTGAACCACCAAAGGCTTTTATCATATTAACCGCTGTGATGCTCTTCATTACCCTTATCTTTAACCCTTTGAGGTCTTCCGGTGTAAGAATGGGTTGGTCCATGGTGTAAAAGCTCCGGCTGCCGGCATCATAAAAGCAGAGTCCGCGGATCATGTATTTTTCGGGCTGTATCAGAAGCTCCTGGCCGATTTCACCGTCGAGCACGTTAAAATGATGTTCCTTTGATCTGAAAATGTAAGGTAAGCCCAGCACTTTATAATCTTCTGTGAAACTTTCCATAACTGCTGCAGAGACCTTCGTAATTGCAAGGCCCCCGATTTGCAGTAATTCCACACATTGCTGTTCGGATCCTAATTGTCCGCTGGGATATATTTCAATTTCCATGTGGCCTTCCGAAATCTCTTGCAATCGTTCTGCCATAAACACCATGCCTTTGTGTACAGGGTGCGCCGGGTCAAGTCCGTGAGCCAGCTTAAGTACCTTGTGTTTTTCCGTTTGCGCACACGAGGGCAATAAAAAAACAAGTCCTGCCAATAATAATTTATATAATAATCTGCTCATAATTAAAAGTTTATTTTGCTCTGATATTCCGGATAATTGCCAGTGCTTTTTTAACATTTTCGGTAAGCTCATCATATCGTTCCGAAGATAATAATTCTTTTGAAATTAACTGCGACCCCATTCCAACACAATGGACCCCTGCCTTGAACCAGGCAGACAGGTTTTCTTCGGTGGGTGCAACACCACCGGTGGGCATAATGCTTGACCAGGGCATGGGGCCTTTTACTGCCGCAACAAAGTTAGGCCCGCCTACTTGTGTTCCCGGGAATATTTTTACCACCTCTGCGCCCAGTTCTTCTGCTTTCGATATTTCTGATACTGAGCCACAACCTGGCGACCAGGCTATTTTTCGTCGATTGCAGACTTTGGCCATAGCCTCATTTAATACAGGGGAGACAATAAAACTGGCCCCAAGCTGAATATACAAGGAGGTTGTACCGCCATCCATTACCGAACCAACCCCAAGAATCATTTCAGGCGTTTCAGCCATGGCAAACTTGTTGAGTTCGGCAAATACTTCATGGGCAAAGTCACCCCGGTTCGTGAATTCAAACACCCTGACCCCACCGTCATAACATGCCTTCAACACCTTTTTACATACCTGGGGATCAGCATGGTAAAAAACAGGGATCATGCCTGTTTCGTACATTTTTATGGCTACCTCAATGCGTGAAAATCGCGCCATTTTTTTCTCGTTTTAGAATTTTAATTACCTATCAGCTGTCACCTTCCACCTTCTACCTACTTACCCTTCCGGAAGCATCGCCTCCCATCAGTT
>CAZZBU010000040.1:0-10372 GCA_964652315.1 uncultured Bacteroidales bacterium | reverse complement strand
CACCTTCCACCTTCTACCTACTTACCCTTCCGGAAGCATCGCCTCCCATCAGTTTTTCTACTTCCTCCACGGTTACCATATTAAAATCACCTTTGATGGTATGTTTGAGGCATGAGGCGGCCACAGCGAAATTCAGCGCTTTCTGGTCATCACCGGAATAGGAGGTAAGGCCGTAAATAAGTCCTCCCATAAAGGAATCACCACCACCAACACGATCAACGATGTGCGTAATGTCATATTGCGGCGCTTTGTAAAGGGTTTTACCATCGTAGAGTACCCCGGACCAGGTGTTGTGATTGGCATTGATGGATCCGCGAAGTGTAATGATTACTTTTTTTGCCCGCGGGAAGTTCTGCATCAATTGCTGACATACCGATTGATAAGCTGCAGCTTCCACATTGCCCTTGGTAACATCCAATCCCTCTGGGTGTATGCCAAATACCTTTTCAGCGTCTTCTTCGTTTCCAAGAATTACATCACAGCCTTCAACCAGGGCAGGCATCACTTCCCGGGCAGTTTTGCCATATTTCCAAAGATTTTTACGGAAATTCAAATCAGTGGAAACTGTAACACCTTTTTTGTTTGCTGTTTTTATTGCTTCCAGGCATACATCTGCAGCGCCCTGCGAGATGGCCGGAGTAATACCGGTCCAGTGGAACCATTCAGCGTCGTCCAGCACCTCATCCCAGTCGATCATCCCGGGTTTAATCTGAGAAATGGAAGAATAAGCCCGGTCGTATACCACTTTACTTGCACGTGCAACAGCGCCCGTCTCAAGGAAATAAATTCCCAGGCGGTCACCTCCAAAAACGATTTTATCAGTACCAACATTGTGTTTCCTAAGGCTGGTTATAGCTGCCTTTGTGATGTCATTGTCAGGCATGCGGGTTACAAAATCAACCTGTAAGCCGTAATTAGCCAGTGATACCGCTACATTTGCCTCACCGCCACCATAAGTAGCTTCAAAGGTATCTGTTTGTGAAAAACGCAGATACCCCGGAGGTGCCAGGCGCAACATAATTTCTCCAAATGTCACGATTTTTTTTTCCATAAAATGTTTACTTTTTTATCCCATGATTAATTCTACACGAATCTCCTGACCGGGATTACCCAAAGGCAGCAGATTGCTTTTGTGTTCTTGTCCGTCAATGAATATTTTATCCACCCCTTTAGATACACCATTTGGATTTTTAACATTTATCCGGTAAGTTGCTCCACGGAATTTTCTGCTCAGGTTGAATTCTTTCCAACTCTTAGGAATACATGGTTCAATGCGCAATCCGTCATATTCAGGAACGACCCCAAGAATGGCCTGTGAAATGGCATAGAAATTCCATGCTGCCGTACCGGTAAGCCATGAGTTCTTTGCTTCACCGGGTTTGAAGGCATCCTTGCCAGCTATCATTTGAGAATATACGTAAGGTTCTGTTTTGTGAAGCTCACTGATTTCTTCGAGGTATGCCGGTGCAATTTTTTGGTAATATTCAAAAGCCTGATCACCATTCCCCATGACGGTCTCACCTATCATGACCCAGGGATTGTTATGGCAGAAAATCCCTGCATTTTCCTTGTATCCTTCCGGGTATGTTGTAATTTCACCCATATTAAGCAGGTATTTGGTAAAGGGCGGATTGTTCAGAACAATACCATATTCACAATCAAGGCGTGCTTTAACTGAATCAAGTGCTTTCCGGGCTTTACCATTGTCTTTTCCAATGCCTGCCATCACACAGAATCCTTGTGGCTCAATAAATATCTGTCCCTCTTCATTCTCTTTGCTGCCGATTTTTTCACCATAATAATCATAAGCCCGGAGGAACCATTCACCATCCCAACCATGTTCTTCAACGGTTTTTTCCATCTTTCTGACTTCCTCAAAAGCCCGGTCGGCTTCGTCGTCTTTACCAACGATTTCGCACAAACGACCGTATTCATTTCCATACAATACAAACATGCCGGCAATGAATACTGATTCTGCTTTTCCACCTGTCTTGTTCTCACTGGTCTGGAAGGATTCATCCGGATTGGTAGAGAAACAATTCAGGTTAAGGCAGTCGTTCCAGTCAGCCCGGCCAATAAGTGGCAATCCATGTGGCCCTAAGTTGTTGATAACATGGTTGAAGGACGCCTTCAGGTGCTCAAACAGGGGCTTTGCTTTGCTCTCATCATTATCAAAGGGGACCATTTCGTCAAGGATGGAATAGTCGCCGGTTTCTTTAATATAAGCCGATACTGAGAGAATGAGCCAGAGAGGATCATCATTGAAGTTACCGCCAATATCAGCGTTGCCTCGTTTTGTAAGGGGTTGATACTGGTGATACGCGCCACCGTCTTCAAACTGGGTAGCGGCAATATCCAGGATTCTTTCTTTTGCTTTTTCGGGAACCAGATGCACAAAGCCAATTAAGTCCTGGTTGGAATCCCGAAAGCCCATGCCACGTCCAATACCTGACTCAAAGTACGAAGCACTGCGCGACATGTTGAAGGTAACCATGCATTGATACTGGTTCCAGATGTTTACCATGCGGTCGAGTTTTTCATCACCTGACTCAACCTGGTATACCGATAATAAGTCGTCCCAATAAGTTTTCAGCGCTTCGAGGGATTTTTCAACGTTGTTTACATCACTGTATTTGTCGATTAATTTTTTAGCATTTGTTTTGTCGATAACCTTTGGGGCAATGAATTTTTTCTCCGGGTCATTTTCAACATAACCAAGTACAAATACCAGTTCTTTTGTCTCACCTGGCTTGAGGGTAAGGTCAAGCTGATGACTGGCAATGGGCGACCAACCATGCGCTTCGGAATTGGTACATTTTCCATTCATTACTGCCTGAGGCTCGTTAAACCCGTTATATAAACCGATGAAGCTTTCCCGATCCGTGTCGTAAGCAGCAATAGCCCGGTTTACGGTATAGAATGTAAAATGATTTCTTCGTTCACGGTATTCGGTTTTATGATAGATTGTCGAGCCTTCAATTTCCACTTCACCCGTAGAAAAATTACGCTGGAAGTTCGTCATATCGTCCAGGGCATTGTAAAGGCACCATTCCACGAATGAGAAGAGTGAGAATGATTTATCTGCCTGACTGCTGTTAGTGAGTTTTACCCGCTGTACTTCACAGGTTTCATTAAGGGGTACAAAATAAGTCACCTCGCAACTCAGGTTATTTTTTTTACCGGCAATAACACTGTATCCCAATCCGTGCCGGCATGAATATTCATCCAGGGGTGTTTTCATGGGTTTCCAGCCCGGGCTCCAACAGGTATCGCCTTCTTTTATATAGAAATATTTTCCTCCTTCATCAATGGGTACATTATTATAACGATAGCGGGTTAACCGGCGCAGGCGTGCATCGCGATAAAAGCTGTATCCCCCGGTGGTGTTGGACAGCAGACTGAAAAAATCGCTGTTGCCCAGGTAGTTTATCCATGGGAAGGGTGTTTTAGGATCGGTAATTACATATTCCCGGTTTTTGTCGTCAAAATGTCCAAATGTTTTCATAGTCGTCAGAAAAGTTTTTGATATTAAATTTTATTTCAAGATTGCCGTTTAAAAATTTTGACGAAGATAAAATATTTTTTGGATTAATTTGTGCAAACGATTGCATTTTTTTAATCAAATTATTTACATTTGCTGAAAATAATATTGTTTTGAAAAAAACACAGGTTACCATACATGATATAGCAAGAGAATTAAATGTTTCGGCTTCAACTGTTTCCAGGGCGTTGGCTGACCATCCCCGCATCAGTAAATCAACGAAGGATAGGATAAGAAAGCTGGCTGTGAAACTTAATTACTCGCCAAATGTTATAGCATCAAGCCTGCGTAGGGGAAAAGGAAACATCATTGGAATTATTGTACCGAACATCAACCGGCATTTTTTTTCGAATGTCATTGAAAGCATTGAACGTGAAGCCGGAACAGCCGGCTATAATGTCATGATTTGTCAGAGCCAGGAGCAATATCTGAAGGAAGTCAGTCACGTGCAAACCATGCTGAATGCACGGGTAGATGGCATTATTACCTCCATTTCAACCGAGACCAGTGATTTCTCACATTTTAGGGCTGTTATTGAACGGGGTATTCCACTGATTTTTTTCGACCGTGTAGTTAAATCCCTTTCTGTAAGCTATGTGGAACTTGATGATTATAAGGGCGCGTATGAAGCTGTCAGCCATCTTATTGATGAAGGCTGCAAACGCATTGCTTTTTTTGGTGGTCCACAACATATAAATATATATAATAATCGCCGTCAGGGTTATATTGATGCTTTGCTGGAACATAAACTGGATATACAGAGCAATATCGTTTTCGAAAACGTATTGAACAGAGCAAAAGGGTATGAGGCCACAGCAAGTCTTTTTACATCCAAGAATCCTCCTGATGCCATTTTTTCAGCCAGTGATTTTTCTGCCCTTGGCGCTATCCTGTATTTAAAAGAAAATGGGATCAGAGTACCTGAAGATGTTGCTGTTGCCGGTTTTGCGAATGAACCCTTTACATCACTAACTGATCCCAGCATTACAACTGTTGACCAGCAAGCTGTTAAAATTGGTCGATTGGCTGCGAGTCTTTTTTTGGAACAAGTGCTCGATGAACATCCGTTTTCAGTTATCCGGCAGGAACAGGTTCAGCCTGAGTTAATCATCAGACAGTCATCTGTAAAATTAAATAAAACAGCAACTTATTTGACAAATTAAATATTATCCGTATTTTTAAACAATCGATTGCATCTATCAGTTGTATTTTTAAGCGATGGATTGAAATGAATGATTAACTTACTATTTTATAGAATTGCTTAACCTATTAATTACAAAGACTATGAAACATCAAATGAAACTTCTTTTTATTGTATCGTGTTTAGTAGTTGTTGTTGGATGCAGCAGCGACAAAAAGGCTGTTTATTCTGCCGAAGAAGCAAAAAAAGCACTCGCAGTGGCCGAAACGCAATACGAGAATATGTATGAAGCCATAGAGGACAAAGCACAATATCCGCGTTCTGTCAATGAAGATGGCAGCGTTCATCTGGTTGGAGCGTATGACTGGACCAGTGGTTTTTTTCCCGGTAGTTTATGGTATTTGTATGAGCATACCGGAAATTCCATCTGGAAAGACAGGGCTGAAACTTCCACAGCCGGACTGGAGGTGTTAAAAACCCATACCGGTACACACGATTTGGGTTTTATGCTATATTGTAGTTTTGGAAACGGCCTTCGCCTGACCAACAATGAAGCATATACTGATATTTTGGTTGAAGGAGCTTATTCACTCGCTTCCAGATACAACGACAATGTGGGCTGCATAAAATCCTGGGACTGGGGTGACCGCGAAGGATGGGAGTTCCCGGTTATTGTTGATAATATGATGAACCTGGAATATATGTCATGGGCTGCCAATCAAACCGGTGATACCACATTTTATGCTATAGCGGTGAATCACTCAAATGAAACCCTGGAGAATCATTTCAGGCCGGATCATAGCTCATTTCATGTGGTTGACTATGATTCTATAACCGGTGAAATACGCTGGAAAGGAACACACCAGGGCTATTCTGATGAGTCGGCCTGGGCACGCGGACAGGCCTGGGGTTTTTATGGATATACAATGATGTATCGCGAAACCAAAGAAGATGCATATCTGCAAATGGCTCAAAATATTGCTGATTTTGTGTTAAACCATCCAAATTTACCGGAAGACTATGTTCCCTACTGGGATTTCAATGCACCGGATATCCCTAATGCATACCGCGATGTATCTACAGCAGCCATCATGGCTTCCGGACTTATCGAATTGAGCCAGTATACGGAAGGAGAAAAAGGAGATACTTACCTTAAAGCTGCTGAAAAAATGCTACAAAGCATGTCGTCAGAGGAATACCTGGCTAAAAAAGGTGAAAATAGCAATTTTATTCTTAAGCACGCAGTAGGTAATCTGCCTGGCGACAGTGAGATAGATACCCCGCTTAATTATGCGGATTATTATTTTATTGAAGCGTTGCTTCGCTACATTGATTTAGTTGAATAATTAAAAAACATTTTATTATGCCTATTCGTTACGAAGAAAGATTTGCCATACATCCGGATGATTTTAAAACGTATGATACAGATAAAATACGGAAATCATTTCTGGTAGAAAAACTATTTGAAGAAGGAAAAATACACCTTACTTATACTCACTATGACCGGTTAATTGTAGGTGGTGCGATGCCTGTGGCTTCCAAACTGCAACTGGAACCCATTGATCCACTCAAAGCGGAAAGTTTTTTACAACGCCGGGAGTTGGGAATCATAAACATCGGCAACAAAGGAACAGTGAATGCCGGTGGTGAAAGTTACGAGCTTGATTATAAAGAAGCCTTGTATCTTGGCAGGGGTGTTACCGGTGTCGAATTTGTCAGCAATGATTATGAAAAACCGGCTAAATTTTACTTCAACTCTGCACCGGCACATGTGGCCTATCCCAGCAAAAAGGTAACCCTGGATGATGCCGAAGTGCTTGAGCTTGGATCGCTGGAATCTTCAAATGCAAGAAAAATAAATAAATTGTTGGTAAACTCTGTTGTAAGCACCTGTCAGCTTCAGATGGGTATGACCGAACTGAAGGCCGGAAGCGTATGGAATACCATGCCTGCCCACACCCATGCACGGCGTATGGAGGCTTACATGTATTTTGAAGTACCGGAAGATCAGGCTGTATGTCATTTTATGGGACAGCCGCAGGAGACACGGCACATCTGGATGACCAATGAACAGGCTGTGATATCGCCAAACTGGTCGATTCACTCAGCTGCCGGTACCAGCAACTATATTTTTATCTGGGGAATGGCTGGTGAAAACCTGGATTATACAGATATGGATACGGTACTTCCAACTGAGATGAAATAACAGTAAATGAACTCAAAACCGATAAACCGGATGAGGACGATTCTTTTTTCATGTCTGGTTTTTATTGCTGTGGGATGTCAGGATTCGGTTGAATTACCGGAGTACCTGACATACTACCATAGCGATCTGCTAAATAAAGCAAAAGATAATCTAAACGAAGAGAATAGCTCCTGTTTAAGAACAGCTTACAATCAGCTTATCTCATCAGCTGATGAATTGCTGGAAGAACCGTGTCCTTCGGTAGTACAAAAGAAAAGAGTACCTCCCAGCGGCAACAAACACGATTACATCAGCGTGGGACCATACTGGTGGCCCGACACAACAAAACCTGATGGATTACCTTACATTCGACGTGATGGTGAATTAAATCCTGATTACTACAGCGATGACACAGATCATGCTTCCCTACGAAAGATGTTGGAGATGGGTGAAACCCTGACCATGGCTTATTATTTTTCAGGAAAAGAAAAGTATGCCGAAAAGGCATCCATTTGTTTGCGGGTCTGGTTTCTGGATGAGGAAACCCGGATGAATACACACCTACGTTTTGGCCAGGCTATCCCAGGATTAAACAATGGCCGTTTTACAGGCATTATCGAAACCCGGCATTTAGGTAGAATTGGCGATTTGGTTAATATCCTGTTGAACAGTGAGCATTGGAACCAGGAAGATCACGAGAAGATGAAAACCTGGTTTGAACAATACCTCGACTGGCTTGTCCACAGTGATTTTGGCATTCAGGAAGCAGGCTGGCCAAATAGCCATGGTACCTGGTTTGATGTACAGGCTTCCGGAATGGCACAACTTACCGGAAAACAAGAGTTGGCCCGGGAAATCCTGGAAGAAGTAAAAACACGCAGACTGGATAAGCAGTTAACACCTCAGGGAGGTCAACCCCATGAGCTTGAACGGATAAAATCACTGAGCCACAGCATCATGAACCTGCGCGGATATTATCATCTTGGGTTTATGGCTGAGCATGAAGGGATTGATCTGTGGCAGTATAAAACAGTGGATAATCCGGGTATTAAAGGAGCTACAGACTTTTTGGTGCAACATGCACTCAAAAACGAATGGCCTTACCAACAGATGGGTGAAACTGCGCCGCTGAAAGAGGACCTTGTTGAATTGTTGTTTTTAGCTAAAAATGTCTATGATACAAAGGAATATGATGTTTACATCAACGATTTGAAAAATAAAAATTGCGACAATTGGGAAATCCTTTTGTTTAACGGGTATAAATACTAGAATTTCAAAACTAAAAGAAAAATACTATGTCACTTGAATTATTTGATCTGAAAGGTAAAACAGCGTTAATCACCGGCGGAACCCATGGGCTGGGTATGGCTGTGGCTATTGGACTGGGTAAAGCCGGAGCAAAAATTGTGGTTAACGGCACTACTCCGGAGCGCCTTAAAACCGCAAAAGAGGAATATGCCAAACACGGCATTGATGCTGCTACTTACCACCTTGATGTGACCAGGGAAGAAGATGTTAAAAAAGTGGTTCAACAAATTGAAACGGAAGTAGCACCCATCGATATTTTGGTGAATAATGCCGGCATCATCAAGCGGGTACCCCTGGCTGATATGGATGTGGATGAATTCCGTCAGGTGGTGGACGTTGATCTGGTAGGACCCTTTATCATGGCCAAATCAGTGGTTAAAGGCATGATTGAGCGCGGGCATGGAAAAATCATCAATATGTGTTCTATGATGAGTGAACTGGGCAGGAATACTGTTGGTGCCTATGCAGCAGCAAAAGGCGGGCTGAAAATGCTTACCCGGAACATGGCCACAGAATGGGCTAAATATAATATACAGGCCAATGGCATTGGTCCCGGTTATTTTGCTACCTCACAAACAGAGCCCATCCGTGTGGACGGACACCCTATGAATGATTTTATCATTAGCCGGACCCCTGCCGGTAAATGGGGGAAACCCGAAGAATTAGCCGGCGCTGCCATCTTCCTGGCCTCAAAAGCTTCTGATTTTGTGAACGGGCATGTGCTATATGTGGATGGTGGCATTCTGGCAACAATCGGTAAACCTGCCAACGAATAAATCCCAGTTAGTGCAATAATAAAATATTAACTTAAAATAAAATCCTATGAACCAAAAACTGGTTATGTTGAGCCTTGTAGCCCTGATGGTTGCATCTTGTGTGCAGGAACCTGTAAAAATAACCCTAACAAATCCAACTGAAACAGAACGAACAGACGAAGCGGTAATCATCACCCGCGAACAACTTGCAGAAATGGTAAGTGCAATACCAGATGGCGAAGTGCCTTTATTATACCGTTCCGAGGGCGATCCTTACCCATGTCAGGCCGATGATATCGATCAGGATGGAAATTGGGATGAGTTGTTTTTTTTGGTAGATATGCAGGCTGAAGAAACAAAATCATTCGTACTTGAATTTGTAGCACCTGCAGACGTACCTGTTTTTGAGCGTCGTACCAACATCCGCTTTGGCGATAAAAATCCACCGCACGAAGAATTGGATCAGGTGGAACGATTAAAATCCAATGTAACTGAGATTAGCTCCAAACATTTTCAGATGGAAGGACCGGCCTGGGAGAATGATATTGTGGGTTTCCGCAATTATTTTGATGCCCGCAACGGCATTGATATTTTTGGAAAAAGGATAGCCGAAATGGCACTGGATAGTGTAGGATTGCATGACAGTTATCACGAGCTTGCCCACTGGGGCATGGATATCCTTAAGGTTGGGAATTCCCTTGGTGCCGGAGCCATTGGCATGTTGTATAAAGACTCGGTTTACCGCCTTGGGTTAACGGAGCAGGCTTTTTATAAGCGCCTTTTCGAAGGACCACTGCGCTCCATGTTTCGCATGACATACACCGGCTGGGAGGTAGACGACAACATGTACGATGTGACCCATGACATTTCCATCTGGGGCGGCCAGTATTTTTATAAAAGCTCGGTTAGCATTTCCGGCCTGCAGGGCGATGAAAAACTGGTAACCGGCATTGTTAACATGGAGAGTGATACCTTTTATGTATATCAACCGGGTGATTTCACTACCTTGTTGACACACGCAAATCAAGGTTTTGATGGAGAAGTCCTCGGCATGGCCTTACTCGCATCCAGTGAGGATTTTGTAGCGACACGTACAGCACCTGAAGAAGGGGAGGGTGTGGTGCAGACCTATATGATGGTATTGGATGCACAGAGTGATATGCCCACTGATTTTCATTTTTATGCCGGATGGGAACTCCTCGATCCTGTCCTGGCCAATCGCGAAACCTTCGAAGAAATTGTAAAATATGATGCACAGCGGTTTAGCAGGCCGGTGGAAATTAGTATAGAATAACTGATAATAAACTTACACAAGGTTTTCAATTACCCTTGCTCCCCCGGAATTCCCCCTTGCTACTTTCCGGGGGATTTTTTTTGGAGGAGTGTTATTTTTAAAGGAGAAGACTGTTTCCTCCAGGTTTTGCAGGCACTCCCTTTCCCAT
>CAZZBU010000039.1:0-29230 GCA_964652315.1 uncultured Bacteroidales bacterium | reverse complement strand
CTTACTGATTATGAAGAAGAATATATTCCTGACGGAGATGGAAGATTTACCGATTCAAAACTATAATTCTTTTCACAGTATTGGTTTTTTTATTCAATAATCTTGGTGCACAAGAATGGGTTTCCCTTTCAAAAAGTGAGGAGGAAAGCAAAGCGCCATTCTGTAAAGTATTATCATCGAATGACAATGAGACTGTATTAAGTATTGATCTGTATGGGTTTGTCAAAAATGAAATAGAAATAGAAAAAACAATCTATCAACAAATTGAATTTCCCGATATGTAAGCAACAAAGTTGAAAACCCCGGAAGATTTAATTAATTGACATTTTAACTCAAATTTTTTTTATATGCTCAAAACATCACGATGCCTAAGTTTCCTTATTAATTATAGTAGTATTTTATTAAAAACTTTTGTATCCTTAATAGTAATCCTTTTACCAACTATCTATGCAAATTCACAAGGCTGGAAACCAAAAACTAACTTTCCCGGTATGCGATATAAGGCAACAGCTTTTGTAATTGATAACATAGGTTATGTTGGCACGGGGATATCTCCAGAGAAGGGCGAGAGAGATTTTTGGAGATATATACCTGGTGACGATAGGTGGGAACAGATTGATAGTTTACCTGCTGGTGCAAGGGCAGGCGCATTTAGCTTTGTTATTAATGGTAAAGGGTATGTTGGTGGGGGCGAGGTAGAGAATAATAATCCCCGGAATGATCTTTGGGAGTTTGATCCTCAATTAAATAAATGGACAAAAAAAGCTGACCTACCTATTACAGTTGCCGGTCAGGGGTCAATGAAAGGTTTTTCCATAGGCGAAAAAGGATATGTGTTGGCAACATTTAATGACAATAATTTTTTTGAATATAATCCGGAAAAGGATAGCTGGAAAGCCATGAAGAATTTTAACGGAAATAGTAAACTGGATTTTGTTAGTTTTTCTTCTGATACTAAGGGGTATATCGGCTGCGGATTTAATGGTACAGAAAACATAAACGAAATATGGCAATTTGATCCGGTTAAAAATGATTGGATGAAAAAAACTGATTTTCCAGGGTTTCCGCGTTCTAAGGAAGTGGCTTTTCATTCAAAAGATTATGCATATGTTGGTATGGGAATTGCAGAAGGAAAATACCACAATGATTTTTGGCGATACAATATGGCAGACGATACATGGGAACAAGTAGATAGTTGTGGCTATGGTGCTTATGGTGCGTTTGCTATGTTTATTTCTGGTAGAGGCTATGTAGGTACCGGGGTTTTTACTGAATTTCCTGAATTTTGGGAATACACCCCAGTATATTTGAATAATGAACGAGTAACAGAAAAAAATGTTAATGTTTACCCCAATCCTGCTGCCGAGGTGATATACATTAAAAATATTCACCAAAAAAATTATACAATAAACTTCTATAATGTGGAAGGCAAACGTATGAAAGTCGTTTTAAATTCACCTGAAAATATTTCCATTTCAAATTTGCCTGTAGGCATGTATGTGTTGGAAATAGTTATGGAAAATCAGAAAGTTCATAAAACATTTATAAAATACTAGCTAAAAACTTATGCCCATGAAAACATTATTATTGTGCCTCATTTGTCTTTCAAGTCAGATGTTTTGTTTTGGCCAGGAATTTATGTTTCATATAGCATTTCGCGATGCTGCAGGAAACACAGATACTCTATATTTTGGCTATGACGAAAATGCAACTGATTCTGTGGATGCTGAATTTGATGAAACGAATATCATTGAAACACCCTTTGATTCTGTATTTGAGGTTCGCATCAGCAATGAATTTGTATATCGCGCGCATCGTGGTGAATCCTCTGGGTCGTTTCACCTTAAAAAACAAATTGTATCAAAGAATTGTGCCAGTTATGCAAATCCTATTGGCATTGATATAAAATGCAATAACTGGCCGGTTACAGCAATATGGGACAGCACCATTTGGGATAATAACTGCCGTGCCGGGAGTTTAATTACAGGATTGCCACGAGGGTACTGGTGGGATGTAGCCAGTCCCAGCAATTTGTATTATTTTTTTTTAGCTAAAACCGATAGCATAACGTTTACCTCTAATTATAATGCCGATTACTCACACGGAAGTATTGGAGAAACGGCATATATTTACAATCAAACAGACTCTATTGCAGTGTATTGGTTAGTGTTTTCAAATCCAACCCTACCTGGTACCGTATCAACAGAGCTGTTAAACCATTCACCCGATCTTAAGATTTACCCCAACCCAGGCAAAGGGGTGTTTAAATTTGTTACTTTTAATGATCAGGTTATTAGGCAAATACAGGTATACGACATAAGGGGTAAACTTATATTGACTGAGGACGAAACAGACATGGTAGACCTGGGTAATCATTCAAATGGATTTTATTTTTATAGGGTTTATTTGGAAAATCAAAAGCTGATATCCGGGAAGTTAATTAAGCTTGGCTACAGATGATGTGATATGCATTAAGAATAAACACTACAAGAATTATTTTATCTAAACTGGTATCCGGAATTATAATTTTATCCATTAATAATCTGTCAGAAAGTTCAGAAAATATCATTGATTTACGCACTGGTTAACAGCAAGGAATTTTTTTTATAACACAACCTGCCAGGGTCCCTAAGATCTGGCAGGGTTTGAAAAACTAAAAAACCCCCATCCGTTTCCGGACAGGGGTTTTGCTTGTATATATTGTGATGTATTTTTCTTACATCATGCCGCCCATACCTGGGTTTGGCATAGCTGGTGGATTCTCTTCAGGAATTTCAGCTATCACACATTCGGTAGTAAGGAACATACCTGCAATAGAGGCAGCGTTTTCGAGCGCAACCCTGGCTACTTTGGTAGGATCAATTACACCGGCATCATATAGTTTTTCATATTTGTCAGTGCGGGCGTTGTAACCAAAGTCGTCTTTGCCTTCGTTGATTTTCTGAACCACAACAGATCCTTCAAGGCCTGCGTTTTCAACAATCTGACGCAATGGCTCTTCCAGGGCACGTGTTACGATAGCAATACCTGTTGTTTGATCCTCGTTATCACCTGTAAGGTTCTCAAGTGCCTGCATAGCACGGATATAAGCCACGCCACCACCAGGAATAATGCCTTCTTCAACTGCAGCACGGGTGGCTGACAGGGCATCTTCCACGCGGTCTTTCTTTTCTTTCATCTCTACTTCTGAAGCAGCACCTACGTAAAGCACAGCAACACCACCGGCTAGTTTAGCCAAACGTTCCTGCAGTTTCTCGCGATCGTAGTCGGAAGTCGTATTTTCAATCTGCTGCTTGATTTGCTTCACGCGTGCATCAATGTTGGATTTTTCACCGGAACCGTTAACAATAGTTGTGTTCTCTTTATCAATGGTAATTTTTTCTGCATTACCCAGCATGTCCAGCGTAGCGCCTTCAAGTGTCAGTCCTTTTTCTTCTGATATAACTGTACCGCCTGTAAGGATAGCGATATCCTCAAGCATTTCTTTACGGCGGTCGCCAAAGCCGGGAGCTTTCACAGCAGCTATCTTTAATGAACCACGTAATTTGTTTACTACCAGGGTAGCCAATGCTTCACCGTCAACATCTTCTGCGAGGATTAACAACGGACGACCTGATTGTGCAACGGGCTCAAGTACCGGAAGCAGATCTTTCATTGTGGAGATCTTCTTGTCTGTAAGCATGATGTATGGGTTCTCCAGCACGGCTTCCATTTTTTCAGTGTCGGTTACGAAGTAAGGCGAAATGTAACCGCGGTCGAATTGCATGCCTTCCACAACGTCCACATAAGTGTCAGCAGTTTTTGATTCTTCAACGGTGATAACCCCTTCTTTTTTAACTTTTTCCATGGCTTCAGCAATCAACGCACCAATAGTCTGGTCGTTGTTAGCCGAAATGGAGGCTACAGCCTTGATTTTTTCGGAGTCTTCACCAATATTATGTGACTGTCCCTGCAGGTTTTCAACAACCGCGGCAACAGCTTTATCAATACCACGCTTAAGGTCCATTGGATTAGCACCAGCAGTTACGTTTTTAAGGCCAACTGAAACAATGGCCTGTGCAAGTACTGTTGCTGTAGTGGTACCATCACCGGCGTCGTCATTGGTTTTCGAAGCTACTTCTTTTACCAGTTGAGCACCGATGTTTTCAAATTTTTCTTCAAGCTCAATTTCTTTGGCTACAGTAACCCCGTCTTTTGTTACCTGAGGAGCGCCAAATTTCTTTTCAAGAATCACATTACGACCTTTTGGGCCTAAAGTCACTTTTACCGCATTTGCTAATGCATCAACGCCTTTTTTAAGTAAATCGCGACTTTCAATATCGAATTTGATTTCTTTTGCCATATCTCTATTATTTTACTTTAGTTAATTTCGACATTAGTTTATACCACAGCCAGGATGTCAGACTGTCTCATGATCAGGTAATCATTGCCTTCAACAGAAAGCTCTGTTCCGGAATATTTACCGTACAATACAACATCGCCTACCTTTACTTCCATGGTTTCATCCTTGGTGCCGGTACCAACGGCTACAACTGTACCTTTTTGAGGTTTTTCTTTAGCTGAATCGGGAATGATAATTCCACTAGCGGTCTTTTCTTCTGCTTCCATAGGTTCTACCAGAACCCTATCTGCTAAAGGTTTGATCTTAACTTCTGACATATTCGAAATATTTATAGTTAAACATTCATTTTTGCTAGTCCTTGCGATATCACAATTTATGCCAAATGGTAAAAGGACAGGCTTAACATGAATTTTAGACATTTTTTGGGAGGTGATTGTATATTTCTTTAAAATATAAATGAAGTAGATCTTGATTTTTTTCTTTGATAAACAGCATGTTACACCGTATACGTTTATCAAAATCGAAGGCAAAAAAAAAGTGTCAGTAATTATGACATACTGACACTTTTTAGCATTTGAAATATCGTTTTCTATTCTTCATCTTCATCATTGGCACCTTGTTCCTCAGGAATCGTTGGTGGTGGAAATTCAGGAAGAGCAGATGGATCAATCGCTTCTTCAACCTGTTCTTCAATAAGTGAACGTTGAGCTTCTTCAGTACGTGTAATAAAAATGCTTGATAACACACTTAGTACAACCAAAACCGTAGCCAGGGTCCAGGTGGCTTTCTCAAGGAAGTCTGCTGTGCGCCTTACTCCCATGATTTGGTTCGATGATTGGAAATTAGCAGCCAATCCTCCTCCTTTTGAGTTCTGTACCAGTACTATCAGAATAAGGAAGATGGCGGCAATTATTATTAATACAGACAAGAAAACATACATAACTACCTGGTTTTTAATTATTTAATTTCTTTTCAATTTCGTTAATTTGATTCGCAAAGTAAGTGTTTTTTTCTGGATATTTCAAAATTAATTTTTTATATACCGAGATTGCTTTGTGGTAGCGTTCCTGTTTTACATATATTTTTGCCAGGGTATCGGTCAGGTAATCTTCGTTTTCTTCAACACTCTCTGTTGAAACGTCATATTGTTCGTGCTGGAGTTTAGCCATCGGTTTAATGGTTGGGTTTAATTGTATAAACCTGTCAATCAGGCTGTTTTTCGATTTTTCTCTACGGGCAGTGGGTTGCCCGTAAACCAATTCTTCTTTATTATTTTCTTCCGGACCAAATGCTTTTTGAGTCTTTTCGTTGTTGCGATTGATCTCATCGAGCCATTCGGTAAAACTTTTGCCCGAATCTTTTTCTTCGTATGTGTTTTCAGATATTTGTTCTTTTTTACCCTTTTCCATGTCTGCAACAGGCGCATCAAGTTCCAGCAATTCGGTTTCTATTTCAGGCTCTTTTTCTCCGGTTTTTTTATCTTCAGCAGGTTCAGTATTTTTGAGCCGGTATTCCAGATTTAACAAACCGCGCGCCGATGAAATGCTATTGCTAATCCGGATTAAATCAACTTCTTTTGGTTCTGCATTGTTATTATCCTGTGCTATTTCAAACTCAATTGAAACCGGATTATGATCAATAACCTCAAGTTGATCGCCATATTCTTTTTCAACATCATATTGAATGGTATTCAGTCGCAACTCATCTTCAGGAACCTCTTTGTTGGCATCATTTTGCTGAAAGTCCAATAGCCCGGAAATATTATCGCGCATTGATTCGGTAAAGATTCGTCTTACGGCATTTGATAACTTTGGTGGTTGCTCAGGTATTGAGGCATCGTCCTGGCCGTTTTCAAATATCTCTGCCGGAGCGCTCACAGATGCTTCTGTTTCGGCTGTATGTAATGATGTAACTGCCGAACCTCCTTTACCTTCATCAGCGCTGTTGTGATTACCCCCGGTTTCACCCGATGGAAATGACTGGTCAAACAATAGCTCATAAAGCTTTTTCCTGTCAGTAATAAACAGGACATTTTTTTTGAGCTCAGCTTCAAATTCCTCTTTATGTAATACATACAGGTTCTTGAGATAAAGCATCCTGGCCATCTGGAAATAGGGATAATGCCGGATGAGCTGGCTTAATTGTTTTAACGTAAACTCGTTTAATGCGCTATTGGAACGGATATAATATGGAAAATTAAACGTATTCATATCGCTTACCAGTTTACAAATGCTTTATTAAATATATCTTCAATAATTAAATCAATCAATTCCTCCATATATTGTGTCTGGGCCTCTTCAAAGGATATGGTGCTCGGGTAATCCTGGTACCTTGAGAATGATGTTTCATAGCTCAAGTCAGGATCAACCACATTGGTAAATTTAACCCGTATCTGTATGGTAAACCGGTTTTGAGCAGCCACATCATCGCTCTGTACCGCAGTGGGCTGCGTTGAGAATCCGGTTATTGCACCTTCAAAATCCACATCGCCCGTACCATTGACCAGTGTCAGGTCCGTCTGATTTTGAATTTTATCTTTCAGGGCATCGGTAAATTGCTGGCTCAAACCCGCATTAACAATGGGGGCCCTGTTGGGGAAATATTGTACCGAGCAGGTCTCAGCAGCACCGGTGTCGGCTCCTGAAAAAGAATATTTTACACTGAAACAACCAGTGAAAATTACCAGCAGGGCTGCAATTACAATAAAGTGACGTCTTATCATGTGATGTTATACTCTTTAATTTTCCGGTATAATGTACGCTCCGAAATACCCAATTCCTGAGCAGCATACTTCCTTTTCCCGTTGTGTTTATTTAACGCTTTTTTTATCAGTTCTATCTCTTTTTCTTCCAGGGATAATGATTCCTCAATTATTTCTTCCGTATCCTGTATACCAAGATCTTCGCGATGGGAAAATTCAATCTTCATTGGGTTTTTTTCCTCCTCATACGAAGGTTCTTCCTCATCCACACTCTTATAGAGTTTTTTAATGATGTGGGCATTATCCTCTTCAATTTCCGATGTTCGGGGCCCCTTCTGCATGATATCGAGCACGAGCTTTTTTAGATCGTTCATATCGTTCTTCATATCAAACAGCACTTTGTACAGTATTTCACGTTCTGATGCAAAGGTTTTTTGATCTACACCCTGAAAAACTGCAGGAAGCTTTGATTCAAAATAATCCGGTAAATATAAACGCAGCACTTCTTCGGTTATTTCACGGTTTTGTTCGATAACTGAAAGCTGTTCTGTAATATTTTTTAACTGCCTGATGTTTCCCGGCCACCGGTAGTTTAATAGCAGATGTTTGGCTTCATCGGTGAGCTTAATAGCAGGCATCCGATAGCGCTCAGCAAAATCCACTGCAAATTTTCTGAAAAGCAGGTAAATATCTTCTTTCCTCTCTCTTAACGGAGGAATGATGATTGGAACCGTATTTAGTCTGTAATAGAGGTCTTCGCGGAATTTTCCTTCCTGAATAAGCTTGGTAACATCAACATTGGTAGCTGTTATAACACGTACATCTGTTTTAATCATCTTTGATGAACCTACCCTGATGAATTCGCCGGTTTCAAGCACACGTAGCAGCCTTACCTGTGTAGAAAGCGGCAGTTCAGCTACTTCGTCCAGAAAAATTGTCCCCTGATTGGCAACTTCAAAATATCCTTTACGGCTATCGTGCGCTCCTGTAAATGCTCCTTTTTCGTGTCCGAACAGCTCAGAATCAATGGTTCCTTCAGGTATAGCGCCACAGTTTACAGCTATATACTGTCCGTGTTTCCGGGAGCTGAATTGATGAATAATCTGCGGAAAAACCTCTTTACCAACACCACTTTCACCGGTAATCAGTACGGATAAATCTGTAGGTGCTACTTGCTTGGCTATATCAATGGCACGGTTTAAACCATACGAGTTACCAATTATCCCAAACCGTTGCTTTATTTGTTGAATGTCCATGTAAATAATGGAATTATGTATTGTATAAATTGTTTTGCAAATAAAATAAGACTTTTTGACACATAAAAGTGTTAAAATCAAAAAAGTGATTGATTTTACTTAATTTAATGCTGACAAAATTACAATTAATCCTTCTGAAATGCTTCTTTTTGATGAATGAATTAATCCTCAGGCCGTTATTTCTGTTCCAATTAATTCATACATCATTATTTCATGTTTACCGGGATAATATCCAAATTGCCCTTTAATCCTGAAAAATCCATCAAAAGAATGAAGCATGATGCTTTTATTCGCCGAATTATTATTAATTTCAACTTATTATTTGATGTAACAATTTTTCATTGATCGAAAACTATTTATCAAAGTGAGATTCATTTGTATTATCCCTGCACGCTATAGTTCTACACGCTTTCCTGGTAAACCCCTGGCCGAAATTGGGGGCAAAAGAATGATTGAGCGTGTATATCAACAGGCAACCGCTTCATTTCATGAGGTATGGGTAGCTACGGATGACATTCGCATCGAAAGGGCAGTCAGCGAATTTGGCGGAAAAGCAGTCATTACCTCCCTGGATCACAAAAGCGGCACTGACCGGTGCGCTGAGGCGATAATAAAAATCGAAGCCAGCATGCAGGAAGAATATGATGTGGTGGTGAATATTCAGGGAGATGAACCATTTATCCATCCCTCGCAGCTCGGGGAATTGAAAAAATGTTTTGATCTTGAAGATACCCAGATTGCCAGCCTGATAAAACCCATTCATGTGAATGAGGATATATTCAATCCAAATCTTCCCAAGGTGATTTTTAATCAAAGCTTACAGGCGATTTATTTCAGCCGCTCTCCCATTCCATTTGTCAGGGATCATAAGATGGAAAGATGGCACAACCATCATCAATTTTACAGGCATATCGGGCTCTATGCTTATCGTAAGAATGTCTTACTGGAATTAACAAAACTCCAGCCTTCAAACCTTGAAAAAGCCGAATCCCTTGAGCAAAACCGGTGGATTGAGAATGGCTTCAGGATTCAACTTGGCATAACGCAACAGGAAAGCATTGGCATTGATACACCCGAAGATTTGCTAAGGGCTAATGAATGGCTCAAACACATGGAACCATGACTATAACAGACTATTTCCCGCATCATGTTTTTCAATATTGTCCTGTTTGTGGGGCAAAAAAATTTCAAAAATCTTCTGAAAAGTCATTAAAATGCCAGGCATGCGGTTTCCAATATTTTGTTAATCCGGCTGCAGCAGTGGCAGCCATCATAACAGATTCAAACAACCACATTTTATTTACAAAACGTGCACAGGAACCTTTTAAAAACACCTGGGATTTACCTGGTGGCTTTGTAGATCCAAATGAAACTGCAGAGGAAGCGGTGGACCGTGAAGTTAAGGAAGAATTAAGTATCCATATTCAATCAAAAAGCTATTATCGATCATACTGGAACCATTATTTTTATGGAGGAGTTACCTATTATACCCTGGACATGGCTTTTTTATGTCAGGTAAACAATTTTCAAAATCTTAAAACCAGTGATGAAATCCGCGCGTATCAGTTTGTACCAAAAAATAAAGTCGATCTTAATAAAATTGGCTTACCTTCCATTCGCAGAACAGTTGCAGATTACCTTCTAAGCAACCATTAATTTTAAATTCTTGGCTGGCATTTAAAATATTTATCATTTGCCCATCCGGTTTAGATTTGTAAGTTTGTTGAAATTTTTTTGCCAATGACATTTGTTGACACGCATACCCACTTGTTTCTGGATAGTTTTCAAAACGACATAGACACCGTCATAAAACGGGCACTTGAAGCCGGAGTGTCTACCATGTTACTGCCCAATATCGACAGCAGTTCTATCCCTCCAATGTTTGAGATGGTCAGGGCATATCCGGACATTTGTTATCCTATGATGGGATTACACCCAACATCTGTTAAAGAGAATTATAATCAAGAACTTGATATTGTTGAAAAGTTTCTCTTTGATGAAAAGCATTCTTTTGTTGCTGTTGGAGAAATCGGCATTGATTTATACTGGGACACGACATTCTTTACTGAACAAAAGGAGGCATTCATCGCACAGATAAAATGGGCAAAACAACTCGATTTGCCTGTTGTAATACACGCCAGGGATTCTTTTCAGGAAATATTTGATGTGCTACAGAAGGAGCACCTCCATGATGTCAAAGGAGTATTTCACAGTTTTACCGGCACCACTAAAGAAGCTGCAAAAATATTGGAATGGGGTTTCAAAATTGGCATTGGCGGTGTACTGACGTTTAAAAATTCCGGACTCGACAAGGTAGTTAAAGAAATACCACTGTCCGAAATTGTGCTGGAAACGGATGCGCCCTTTTTAGCGCCTGTACCAAAGAGAGGCAAACGCAATGAGTCGGCATACCTGGTGTATATTGCCCGAAAACTTGCAGAGATTCACCAGGTAACACCCCAGGAAGTATCCAGGATAACATCGGCCACATCGTTGGAATTGTTTAACTTACAGTAATAGCAGGTTATGTCAGACGATTCAAGTGTACTAATCATTTATACCGGGGGCACCATTGGCATGATTGAAGATCCGAAAACACATTCCCTCAGGCCATACGATCTGGATACACTTATTGCCGAAATTCCGGAATTAAAAAAGTTTGGTTATACCCTTGAAAAAATTGAATTTGACCCACCTTTGGATTCTTCAAATGTAAAACCGGCTGTGTGGGTGAAACTGGTGGAAATCATTGAGGAAAACTACGATCGTTTTGACGGATTTGTGATTTTGCATGGCACCGATACCATGTCATTTACGGCCTCGGCCCTTAGCTTTATGCTCGAAAACCTTACTAAACCGGTTATCCTTACAGGTTCGCAATTGCCTATTGGTAACATTCGTACCGATGGAAAAGAAAATCTAATATCTTCAGTGGAAATAGCGGCTGCCACTATTGCCGGTGTGCCTATCATCCCGGAAGTTTGTATATATTTTGAAAATAAACTGTACCGTGGCAACCGCACTACCAAAAGAAACGCAGAATATTTTAATGCTTTTTATTCAGCAAATTATCCTTCACTCGCCGATACAGGTGTTTATATAAAATATCACTACGATCAGATATTAGTGCCAAAACCGGGGAGCAAACTAAAATTACACAAAAGCCTGAACCCCAATGTGGCCATAATCAAGATTTTTCCCGGTATGCCAAATGATATCATTAGGGCTGTATGTAATATTGAAGATCTGAAAGCAATTGTATTGGAATCATACGGATCTGGCAATGCACCTACTGAAGAAGGCTTTATTTGTGAAATACGCAATGCCATTGCAAGCGGCATTATAGTATTAAATGTCACCCAATGCCTGCAGGGCTCCGTGGATTTAGGGATGTACGAAACTAGCTCCGAGCTTGAACGTCTCGGTGTGATTAGCGGATATGATATTACCACCGAAGCTGCTGTTACCAAATTAATGGTTCTGTTGGGTGAGGGTTACAGCAAGGAAGAAACCGTAATGTTTTTAAATAAGTCCCTTGCCGGAGAAATAACAACATTATAATATGGTATTTATTCTATTTTTTCGTAATTTGGCGGCCTGAAAATTCCAGGGTTATTTGAAAAACTGGTTTTTTTTCTCAGATTTTGTGGAATTTACGTAATAAATGAATCAATAGTTCAGTTAGCGTATTGAAAAATATGACCACGTGTTATGGAGAGGTGGCCGAGTGGTCGAAGGCGCACGCCTGGAAAGTGTGTATGCCGTGTGAAACGGCATCGAGGGTTCGAATCCCTCTCTCTCCGCCACATTTTAAGTCCATAACAAGGAAAATGTGCATTAGTTACACATAAAATAGCAGAGAGAAAACACATTGAGTTTGTGTATAATTAAAATTTATAATATTTTTAACGCGTAAAATCATTAATAATTAAAAATTTACAACAGGCCATGAAAAAAGTATTTACATTTTTAGCAGTTATAGGGATGCTTACTTTTGGTGCATCAAATCTGTTTGCTCAAGGTGAAGATGTACTAGAGGAGCAAACTACTGAACAGGCTGACACAATCGGAGAAATGGAAGCTGATACCGCTGAAGCAGCAGAAGCAGTTGCTGAAGTGGAAGATGAAGATGAGGCTCCAGCTGAAGAACAAACACTTCACAAACAAATTAAAAAGACCTTTATTGAAGGTGGTGCAGGATTTATGGGTGCCGTACTCTTGACATTAATTTTCGGTTTGGCACTTGCAATTGAGCGTATTATTTACCTTAACCTTGCAACTACCAACACTGACAAGCTTCTGAAAAAAATCGAAGATGCACTTGAAGCAGGTGGTATTGAAGCTGCTAAAGATGTATGCCGTGATACAAGAGGCCCTGTCGCAAGTATTTTTTACCAGGGACTTGACCGTGTTGAAGAAGGCATCGAAGTAGTTGAAAAATCAGTTGTTTCTTATGGAAGTGTTCAAATGGGGCTTCTTGAGAAAAACTTATCCTGGATTTCACTTTTTATCGCTATCGCCCCGATGTTAGGTTTCATGGGTACGGTAATTGGTATGATCGATGCATTTAACTCAATTCAGATTGCAGGTGACGTATCTCCTTCACTTGTTGCTGGTGGTATTAAGGTTGCGTTGATTACTACAGTATCAGGTCTTATTGTTGCGATTATCCTCCAGATTTTTTACAACTACCTAATTTCTAAAATTGACGGTATTGTAAACAACATGGAAGATGCTTCTATCTCACTGATTGACCTTTTAGTAAAACACAATCTTAAAAAATATTAATTATGTCATTATCACGAGTATTATCAATATTACTTTATATTTTGATGGCAGTTTCTGCTGTCCTCGTGGCACTCTTCTATTTCGGCGGAGTGGTTGAAGGTACAGAAGGAACAAATCTTGAAGAACCTGTGATCACAAATACCATTCTTAACTGGTCATACGGATTACTCATATTTGCAGCCATCATAGCTATAATCTTCCCAATTGTGTATCTGATTATGAATCCCAAAAATGCCAAAAAGGCATTATTTGCCATCCTGGGCCTGGGAGTCGTTGGTCTTGTAGCTTACATGCTAGCTGATAATTCATTGCTGGAGCTTACTGGTTATACAGGAACGGATAACAATCCCAACACCCTGAAATGGTCAGGCGCAGGATTGATAGCTACCTATTTACTTCTTGGACTTGCAGTAGTATCTATACTGTACTCCGAGATTGCTAAACTGTTTAAATAAACGTTTGATGCTGCTGTGCAGCAATAAATAATTGAATTTATGGCAAAAAGAGATCTTCCGGAAATTAATGCAGGGTCTATGGCGGATATCGCCTTTCTGCTCCTTATCTTTTTCCTTGTTGCCACTACCATGGACATCGATTCCGGGCTTTCACGTAAACTGCCTCCGATGCCAGAAGAAGAACAGCAAGAACAAGAAAACGATATTAACGAACGTAACATTCTTGTTGTTCTGGTTAACAAAGATGACCAGCTAATGGTAGAAGGAGAGGTGATGGACATTATGAACCTGCGTGAGAAAACAAAGGAATTTATTGCGAATCCTGCTGACAGAAGTGACCTCCCTGAAAAAGAACTTAAACAAATTGAGTTTTTTGGAGAAGTGCCTGTTTCCAAGCAAGTAATTTCGCTTCAGAACGATAACGGGACTACGTATGGAATGTATATTAAAGTGCAGAACGAGCTGATTGCTGCTTATAATGAATTGCGTAATGAGCTTAGCATGCAAAAATTTGGTGTTCTTTATGATGATTTGGATCCCAATGACCCAAATGATGATGCTAAAATTCAAGCCATTCGTAGTTATTATCCACAACGGATTTCTGAAGCAGAACCTAAAATGATAGGAGAATAAATTATGGCAAAGTTTAGTAGAAAAGGAAAGGGCAAAATGCCCGGTATTTCAACAGCTTCATTGCCTGATATCGTTTTCATGCTGCTTTTCTTTTTCATGGTAACTACCGTGATGCGTGAAGTAACGTTGAAAGTTAACGTTCGTTTGCCAGGTGCCACTGAAGTTAAAAAGCTGGCAAAGAAATCATTGGTTAGCTACATCTATATTGGTGAACCTAAAAGACCTTTCCAGGGAACATACGGTTCAGCTCCAAGGGTACAGCTTAATGACGCTTTTGCTACTGTAGACGATATCAGGGACTTTATCTCCTCTGAACGTGACGCAATGAGTGAAAACGATCAGAAAATGATGACCGTGTCACTCAAAGTTGATGATAATACAAAAATGGGTATTGTTACAGATGTAAAACAAGAACTGAGGAAAGCAAGTGCATTGAAAATAAATTATTCAACACGCAAACTGTCAAACATTACTCGGTAAATATAAAGGCCTTATATTAATATTTACAGCCCCTCCCGGAAATACCGGGAAGGGTTTTTTTATTTTGAGAAGAATTGATAAAGGGATGATTATTTGTCTATTAAAGGCTTTAATCAGAGGTTGAATTGGAGTTTAAGTCAGGTGGGACAAAACTTCTCGGAGTGTGTTCGCTGTGGTACTGGCGAATTCTACTGTCATTATTCGGACAGAATGGTTGGAGATCATAAAAAATTCACTTACCGATAACAACCGGTTTTGTGATCCAGGGAGGACTCGAACCCCCAACCCTCAGATCCGAAGTCTGATGCTCTATCCAGTTGAGCTACTGAACCAGTAAGGTATTGTTTGTTATTGCCTTTTATATAACCTCCGCTTCAATGTTAACAGAATCGATAGCTTGAGCCAGTGACTTGACCTGCCCACGCAATGTTTCAGAGGTGGAAGATGGACAAAACATTTTGTCATGTGAATAAGTTCGCTGTTGCTCACTACTCACACTCCTTGTGATCCCGGCGGGATTCAAACCCACGACCTTCAGAACCGGAATCTGACGTTCTATTCAGCTGAACTACGGGACCATTCCAGGGCAGACCCTGTTGGCTCATTTATTTGCGAGCCTTTATGTAATTATTGCGGTGCAAAAGTAATAAATATCTTGTAAAAACCGTAAATTATGCCAGGCTAAAATAGTTAACTTAGGCCAGTTTGAGAGTTTTTTTTACTTTTGTGCTTCAATATTAGAAATTAGTAACATACAATATTACAATGGAATATAATTTCACAGAGATAGAAGAAAAATGGCAGAGGTTCTGGGAAGAGAATGAGACCTTTAAAGTTGAAATGGACCCTGCCAAAGAAAAATATTATGTACTGGATATGTTTCCTTATCCATCAGGTAGTGGGTTACACGTAGGGCACCCTGAAGGATACACAGCTTCTGATATTATCAGCCGTTATAAACGCATGAAGGGGTTTAACGTGCTTCATCCCATGGGGTGGGATGCCTTCGGGCTTCCTGCTGAACAATATGCTATTCAAACCGGCACACATCCTGCCGTAACAACCAATAAAAACTGCGATAATTTCCGTCGGCAGATTAAGTCTCTGGGTTTGAGTTACGACTGGGACCGTGAAATTAATACCACTGATCCGGGATATTTTAAATGGACACAATGGATTTTTAGCCGCCTGTATAATACCTGGTTTGATAAAAAAGAAAATAAAGGAAAACCAATCAGCGAATTACCGGTGCCTGATGAAGTGAAATCAGAGGGAGAAAAGGCTGTGCGGGATTATACCGATAATAAGCGCCTGGCTTATTACGCTGAAGCCCAGGTTTGGTGGTGCGGGCATTGCAAAATTGTTTGTGCAAATGAAGAAGTGCTTACAGATGGTTCGCACGAGAAGTGTGGGAATATTGTTATTAAAAAGAGCCTGAAACAATGGATGTTACGGATTCCTCTTTATGCTGAGCGTTTATTGCAAGGGCTTGAAGGACTTGATTGGCCTGAGGGCGTTAAAGACATGCAAAAAAACTGGATCGGAAAATCTAAAGGTGCTGAAGTTGATTTTAAGGTAGAGGGCCTTGAGAAACCTTTGAGGGTTTATACTACCAGACCGGATACCCTTTTTGGAGCTACCTATATGGTTATCGCTCCGGAGCATCCCTATGTTAAAGAAATCACTGCCAGTGAAAAATGGAAAGAAGTATCGGCATACATCAAGGCCGCAAGCCTAAAATCAGATCTTGACCGCACCGATCTTGCCAAGGAGAAGACAGGTATTTTCACCGGCACTTATGCCCTCAACCCGGTGAATGATGAGAAAATACCCATCTGGGTTGCCGATTATGTGCTTACAGGTTATGGAACCGGTGCTATTATGGCTGTTCCTGCCCACGACACCCGCGATTTTGAGTTTGCCGAGAAATTTAACGTTACCATTACTCCAATAATGGATCCGGATGGCGCGGATCAGGATTTAAGGGAAAAAGTCCTTGCCGGCAAAGCCTGCTGGACAGAAGATGGAAAATATATTAATTCTGCTAATCCTGTCAAAGGAATTGATATAAACGGATTGAATAAAGAAGAGGGCATAAAAAAGATAACGGATTGGCTGGAGCAGCAGGATATTGGTAATGCCACCATCAATTATAAAATCCGTGACTGGTTGTTCAGCCGCCAGCGTTATTGGGGTGAGCCGTTTCCGGTGATTCACTGGGAAGATGGCGAAATCTCCCTGGTATCGGATGAAAACCTGCCGGTTGAGCTACCGGATATGGAAAATTATCAGCCGGGAGAAGGGGGGGAATCACCATTGGCAAATGCCCATAACTGGCTGAAAGTAACAGACGAAAACGGACGGAAAGGCCGCCGGGAAACCAATACCATGCCCCAGTGGGCAGGTTCGTGTTGGTATTATCTAAGGTATATCGATCCAAAGAACGATAAGGAACCGTTTTCAAAAGCAAAAGAAAACTACTGGATGCCGGTAGACCTTTATATTGGAGGTGCCGAGCATGCCGTACTGCACTTATTGTACAGCCGTTTCTGGCATAAGGTGCTGTATGATCTGGGCATTGTTTCTACCGATGAGCCTTACCAGAAGCTTTATAACCAGGGAATGATTCTGGCATTTGCTTATGAAACTGCTACCGGAGCCAAAGTACCCAGCGATGAAGTGGAAGAAAAAGACGGGAAGTTTTTTCATCAAACTACCGGAGAGGAACTAAAACAGATTGTGGCAAAAATGTCAAAATCATTGAAAAATGTGGTTAATCCGGACGATGTGGTGGCCAATTATGGAGCCGATTCCTTGCGTCTTTACGAAATGTTTATGGGACCACTGGACGCCACAAAACCTTGGACTGAAACAGGTGTGAAAGGGGTCTTTGGTTTTCTGACAAGGGTATACCGTTTTTTTGCAGACTTGAATAACATTACTGAAAAAAAAGACAGTGCGGAAACTTTAAAGTTATTGCATCAAACCATAAAAAAGGTGGCTGCAGACATTGAAGACCTTAAATTCAACACTGCCATTTCGCAGATGATGGTATTTACCAATCATTGTATAAAAGCCGGCAGTATAACCAAGGAATCAGCCGAAACCTTTATCAAAGTGCTTTCTTCCTTTGCCCCGCATTTAGCAGAAGAAATATGGGCTCTCTATGGGCACAAAGACACACTGGCATACGAAGCTTATCCTCAGGTTAACGAGCAATACCTGGCCGAAGATGCATTTGAGTATCCTGTATCCTTTAACGGAAAATTACGGTTTAAGCTGAACCTTCCCCTGGATATGCCTAAAGAAGAGATTGAAAAATCTGTGACTGAGCATGAATTGTCTGCTAAATGGCTGAAAGGTAAAAAACCAAAAAAAATTATCGTTGTTACGAAACGAATTATCAATGTTGTCGTTTAACAAATGATAATGTACAAGTTTTAACAAAAAACCCAAATATTTAGATGAGAAAAAAAACGCTTATCATATTGTTGTTATCCATTGCCATTATTTTTTTTGGAATATTGGCTTACCTGTCGTTTTATATGCCCAGGCAGCCGGCTGAAGAGATAAAAATATCAGCTGACATGGATACCACCCTCCTGAAACCAAAGCCCAGGCTCGAGTTTGGACTTCCGGCCGATTCATTCACCATCTCTTCTGCTTTGGTGCGTGCGAATCAGAATCTCTCCGGAATTCTTATGCAATATGGGATTAATCCGGTAACTATTGATCAAATCGTAAAAAAATCGAGAGGAGTCTTTGATTTCAGAAAAATAAGAGGCGGGAATACCTACCATGTTTTTCAGGACTTGACAGACACTATACCAGAGGTTAACTATTTCGTCTATGAACAGGATCATGTGAATTACGTGGTTATTGATCTTGTAGACTCTGTTGCTGTATACCGTGGTGAGAAAGAAGTCAGCACTGTAGAGAATTCTGTTTCGGGTGTGATAAACACCTCGCTATGGAATGCCATGACAGATGCAGAGGTTAGCCCAATGCTGGCCATTGAATTGTCTGAAATTTTCGCATGGACCATTGATTTCTTTGGGTTACAGGAGGGGGATACTTTTAAAGTGATTTATGATGAAATGTATGTGGATTCCACTTTTATTGGTCTGGGACATATTCATACAGCTTACATGAACCACATGGGCGAAGATTTTTATGCCATTCCTTTTGTACAGGACAGCATACGCAGTTTTTACGACATGGAAGGACAAAGTCTCCGAAAAGCTTTTTTAAAAGCGCCACTGCGATTTTCACGCATAAGTTCACGTTTCTCTCACAGCCGGATGCATCCTGTATTAAAAATACGCCGTCCGCATCGTGGGGTTGACTACGCAGCTCCATCAGGTACACCCGTATATGCTGTTGGCGATGGCAGGATTGTAGCCAAAGCCTGGGACTCCAAAGGTGGAGGAAATTATGTGAAAATAAAGCATAATGGAGTATATACTACGGGGTACCTACATTTGCAAGGGTTTGCCAAAGGGTTGAAAACAAATCAATTTGTTTCCCAGGGTGAGCTTATCGGTTATGTAGGAAAAACCGGCCTGGCCACCGGGCCGCACCTTGATTTCAGGTTTTACAAAAATGGGCAGGCTGTTGATCCCTTAAAGATTGAAGCACCGCCTGTTGAACCCGTTAAAGCGGAAAACCTTGAAGAATATAATGCAATAAAGCAGAAGTGGTTCAGCAGGCTCAACAGGTTATGATAATTCATCAATTATTTTTTCCACTATTTTAGGGAAATGATTGTACTCAAGGGTATGAATTTTTTCAGCCAGTGATTGCGGGGTTTCTTTATAATCAACAGGGCATGTAGCCTGAAAAATGGTGTTGCCTTCGTCATAAGCCTCATTAACCCAGTGAATGGTAATGCCTGATTCCTTTTCGCCGGCTTCAATCACAGCTTCATGCACCCGCATGCCATACATGCCCTTACCTCCATATTTTGGCAGGAGGGCAGGATGAATGTTGACAATGCGGTTTGGAAATTCCTTTATCAGTTTTGGGGGAACAAGCCATAAAAATCCTGCAAGGACAATAAAATCACAATTTTTCTCATGAAGCAGGTTTAAAACCTTGTCGCTGTTGTAAAATTCCTCGCGGCTAAAGGTACTTGTTTCTACATTCAGGGCTTTGCTTCGATTAAGAACCCTGGCATTTGCATTATTCGTCAGCACAAGCACTACCCTGTGCGGAGATTCAGAATTTTCATTGAAATATTTAATCAGGTTCTCAGCGTTGGTGCCACTACCTGATGCGAAAATGGCTATCCGGCTCATAGTTAAAAAATTAGTCACTTTTTACAAATGCAAAGCTACACTTTATAAGGAATATCCAAAAACCTGTATCTGCCGTATATGCCTGAGAAGGCATAACATTTTTTCAATCAATAAATTATAAATTCGATTAAACAATTTGTAGTTTGAGCGTTTATTTATAGAGGGCAGAAAGATTAGTGGAGATAATTGTTCAAAGTTGATGTCGGAAAGACCAAGAAAATGAACAATTTATATAATTTGAAAGGAAGATTTTAATTATTTTGTTTGATAATTTTAGTAATTTGCATTTCTTTGCACAGAATTTTTTGTAAACACATTTTATTAATTAAAACTTAAAGTTATGTCTGATATCGCATCAAGAGTGAAAGCAATTATCGTTGACAAATTAGGTGTAGACGAAAGTGAAGTAACTAACGAAGCCAGCTTTACGAATGATTTAGGTGCCGATTCTCTTGACACAGTAGAACTTATCATGGAATTCGAAAAAGAATTCAACATTGGAATTCCGGATGATCAAGCAGAAAACATCTCAACAGTTGGCGACGCGATAAATTATATTGAAGAGAACGCCAAGTAAGTAATTTTTAAACTTATTATTTTATGGAATTAAAGCGAGTAGTTGTTACAGGCCTTGGTGCTATCACCCCACTTGGTGCTAATGTCAAGGAATACTGGGAAAACCTGGTTAATGGGGTGAGTGGAGCAGACCTTATTACTCGTTTTGATGCATCAAAATTCAAGACCCGTTTTGCCTGTGAGGTAAAAGATTATGATCCGCTGAATTATTTTGATCGCAAAGAGGTTCGCAAACTCGATCTATATGCGCAGTTTGCCATGATCTCTGCAACTCAGGCGATGGAAGATTCAGGAATCGACCTTGAGGCACTTAACAAAGACAGGGCTGGAGTCATTTATGGTTCAGGTATTGGAGGAATTGATACCTTCATGCAGGAGATTGTGAATTATGTAGAAGGCGATCGTAACCCACGTTACAATCCATTCTTTATTCCGAAGATGATTTCGGATATTGCCGCCGGACAGATTTCCATCAAGTACGGTTTGCGCGGACCTAATTTCGCAACAGTATCTGCATGTGCTACTTCAACCAATGCCATTGTTGATGCATTCAATTATATTCGACTAGGGAAGGCCGATGTATTTGTCACAGGAGGCTCAGAAGCAGCCATTAACGAAGCCGGAGTGGGTGGGTTCAATGCCATGCAGGCAATGTCAACCAACAACGATGAATTTAAAACTGCTTCAAGGCCATTTGATGAAAGCCGGGATGGTTTTGTAATGGGTGAAGGCGCCGGATGTTTGATTCTTGAGGAATACGAACATGCCAAAAAGCGAGGGGCTAAAATTTATGCCGAAATCGTTGGCGGTGGAATGTCTGCCGATGCCCATCACTTAACTGCTCCTCATCCGGATGGTTTAGGAGCGGCAAATGTTATGATGCTTGCACTTGAGGATGCCAACCTCAAACCTGAAGCGGTGGATTATATTAATGTACATGGAACAGCAACCCCCTTGGGTGATATTTCCGAAACACTAGCCATCAAAAAGGTTTTTGGCGAACATGCTTATGATTTAAATATCAGTGCAACAAAATCAATGACAGGCCACTTACTTGGAGCTGCCGGTGCAATTGAGTCCATTGCAGCCATAATGTCCATTATTGATGATGTAGTGCCTCCTACCATTAACGTTAAGAAAAAAGACGAACGTATTGATTCAAATCTCAACCTTACACTCAATAAAGCTGAAAAGCGGACTGTGAATGTAGCGGTAAGCAATACATTTGGCTTTGGAGGCCATAATTTCTCGGCTATTTTTAAAAAATTCACTGAATAAACAGGTGTTTGCTTCAATATTTACTTTAGTAAGAAATAAGAAGCAGAGGCAATTCGGTAAAAAAATTAAGGGAATTCTTGGGTATACACCCAGGAATTTCCGTCTTTTTGAGACAGCCTTAATTCATAAATCCGCATCCATTCGCCTCAAGGAGGGAATACTTGTCAATAACGAACGTTTGGAATACCTGGGCGATGCCATACTTAGCGCTGTGGTAGCCCAACATTTATACCTGAGATATCCTGACGAGGATGAAGGGTTTCTTACCGAAATGCGATCAAAAATTGTAAATCGCGATACACTCAATAGACTTGCTACCCAACTTGGACTGGATGAACTCATCGTATCAAAAGTAACCGATACATCAAGTCAAAATTTTAAAGGAGATGCTTTTGAAGCTTTAATCGGAGCATTATACATCGATAAAGGTTTTGTTGCAACAAAACATTTTGTGAGCCGTGTGCTGTTTGATAAGCTCATCAATGTGGATCAATTGCTTCAAACCGAAACCAACTTTAAAAGCAAAATTATCGAATGGAGTCAAAAAACAAAGCAGGACATATCGTTTGAATCCTTTGAAGATGAAACAAACAATTCCAGGACCTCACCTGTTTTTATTGCTCACCTGATGGTACTGGACAAGGTAATTGGTACAGGAAGAGGACATTCCAAAAAAGAAGCAGAACAAAAGGCTGCTAAAGAGGCTTTATCGATCATAGGGCAACTGGATTAATTCAGCAACATTATAATGAACAAGAAAAAAAGCCATACACTTGAAGTGAAACCTGAAAATCCCCCGGTACTATTCGGCATTATCTCTACAGAAAATGATTATTCACTTTCCTTTCAACTGAACAGGGCATTGAATATTGAATTAACCAGGCAGGATGATTTTGTTCTTGAACGGAAAGGCAAACCATCCTTGTTTTTTCCAAGTTTCTCTTATATTTCTTCCGATGATACGGTTGGTTATCAGCTTTTAAAAAATAAAACACAAGGGCAGGTACTCGTCGCAGAACATAAAACAACCGACTATTTTTTGCTGATATTTGGTGATAATAATGATAATATTATTCATTCTTTACATGAAAAAATAAGACAAATACCAGGGGTAAACGTTGTTATGCCACTGAATTTTACTGAAATAAGACCTTTTAATAAACTTTTTTTATAAGTTTGTTAAAACGAATCAAAAATTGCAATTGAAACGTAATGGATAATATATCAGCAAAGAAACAACAAAATTTGGTTGCCGTTAGTTAATAATTTAAGTTGCCATATAATTAAAAAGACCCAGTTATGAAAAAAATCGTTGTATTATTATTTGCTGTTTTACCAGCATGGTTAGTGGCCCAGAATTTGCCAGCACACATCACCCTTAAGGAAGGTAAAGCTATTGATGTTTATGATTTTGCCCAACTCGATTGTAGCGGTAAACGCCATTTCG
Organism: uncultured Bacteroidales bacterium; assembly: GCA_964652315.1. Taxonomy (GTDB): domain Bacteria; phylum Bacteroidota; class Bacteroidia; order Bacteroidales; family JAAAOM01; genus CAZZBU01. Next base: position 5,977 of record CAZZBU010000039.1, on the reverse strand, counting down.
ATAACCACATTCTTATTAAGGGAATGTATAATGATATTGTTACCGAAATAAAAGATTATTCCAATATTAGCCGTATTGAGTTGCAGGGGTTTACAGAGCCGGCTAAGCTGACCGGTGATAATGAAAGAGGAACCATAATCATTACGAAAAAAAACGGGGTGTCAGTAACCCTTGATAAAGCAGCGATTTCACTTTCTTGCTATGGACCTCATGAGAAAATAAACGAGCTGCAATTGCAAATGATTAACCCATTGACAGAAAAACTGGTGGAGATTAAGATCGAAACACAAGATATCATGACCATTGAGTTTAACTAACGGGTAGGTTTTTTACTGCGAATGCAGGGTTTGTTAACGCAGCTTCTCTTGCTGCCCTATCGCAAAAGCTGTTTTCAAAATGAAAAGAGTGTCCTTTAATCCAATGCAGTTCAACTGTTTTTCCTTGTGTTAAGACATCAAGCTCTTTCCAGTAATCAATATTTTTCACCGGATTACAATTGGCCGTCAGCCAGTTATTAATTTTCCAATAGTGTATCCACTGAGCAAGGCCTTTAATTACATACCTGCTATCGGTATTTATCCTTATATGATTATCATTCTTCAAGAATCGAACACCCTCAATTACGGCAAATAATTCTGCCAGGTTGTTCCCGGCATGACTGGTCTTTGTCATAAGGATTTCTTCATGTCCATCGCTTGTTCTGATTATGCAGGCCGAACCAGACCTTTTTGTAGTATCCATATAGCTGCCATCTGTAAATATTTCTGCAATACCCGGAGTTGGAACCGGCTCAACAGTAACCTGTAAGGGTCCTTTCCGGCGATTAACAAGGATGAACTGCTCAAAATCACTGTTTTTCAAAAAATAAAAATCAGGGATAATTCCAAAGTACAGGGTCGAGCCTTTGATGTAATTCTCACTTTGTCTCGAATTTAAAACCTTGCGAAGCTGATATTCCTGGTTTTGCAAAAATAGTGAAAGGTGATTCTGCGTCAGATAGCGAATGACTTTTTCAGCCGGGAAATAGTGAATCTGGCAACTGCTGCCATGCTTATCGGCGATGCGAAGAGCAACAGGATGTTCCCCCGATGATGTAAGAATGGTAAGATGTAATGTACATGCCTTTGCCATTGTCTTTATTTTTGGTAAAGGTATGAAATCTGACATTTAAATTGTGCGGAATTAAAAAACCTCCTGAATACCAACATACCAGTGCCGCTCACCTTTTGGTCCGAAGCCGATGTCGAGCCGGAAATTGGCCTGTTCTTCCGGTAAAGCCAGCATGCGAATGCCAAAACCCACATTGTATTTAAGGTTTGACAATTGAAAAGCACTGAGTTCGGGATAAACCTGACCTGCTCCGGCAAAGGCAACTACACCGAAGTTAAGCGGTAGTTTTCTCCTGTATTCTATTTGTGTAAATAGGGCGTTTTTATCAATATACCGGTTTGCATTGATTCCACGTGCCCGTGTTTCACCACCTAAAGCGCTTAATTCGTAAAAAGGTATGCTGCTGCCTTGTTTAAATTCGTTTATAAATTGCATTCCCAGGGTGTTTTTGTAATTCACAGAGCTTATAAAATACCGAAAATCAAATAAAAATGAGTTAAACTGATACTTTCCCGGAAGTCCTCCCGGGTAGTAAAGTAAATCCGTAGCCAGATACCAACCCTTGTGCGGATAGATGATATTGTCCCTTTTTTCGATTCTTATCGACGGACCTATTCCGAAAATAGTACCATCTTCTATGCCTGCTATGTTTTCCTCAAGCAGTTTACTATTCTCAGCAAAATTGCTCAAAAGGTTTCGGTGTGCCTCTATTTGTATCCCGGTAAAAATATCAGGAGTGGCTTTATATATATATTTTAGTTCTGAACCAAAGGTTTTTCTCAGATAACGTTCGCTATTCTTATCTGTAAAACTTCCAATGCCGAAAAAATAATCCGGCATCCTTCCGGCTTTTAACCGAAAAACTGTTATGCTCTTTTTCCTGTAAATATCTCCTTTGGTTACCACCATAAACTGTTTGTTCAGCGTATAGAATAAAAAAGGATTAACCATGCTGGGATTGGATAGGGGATATGATTCTGTTCGGAAATAAACGATAGCTGCTGCCCCAAAAGCCCAGTTTGTTTCCGGAGTGAATCCCAGTATTGGGTGGCCTGTTATTTTAACTTTTTTCGGTTCATACAGGAGGCTGTCAGGGATCTCCTGTAAAAAAGCCTTTTGGTTCATCAGGCAAAGGATGAGACAAAAAGGCAAAATTTTTAATATGTTTATTTTCCGGTATAACATTTGACCAAGCACTGGCCGGTAAAAATATAAAAAATCAGTGGAGGATAAGGGTGTGTTCACCATTTCCGGGGAGCCCATCATTTGAAATGCCTTGAATTTCGAGTTTTACGGGCATGGTTAATTCCGGTATTTCGAACTGTACTGTGGCCTCGCCATATTCATCTGTTGCCAGGTTCGGATTCCAGTAAATGGTAGGTGAATCAGTCTCAAACTCTTCTATTGTCTTATATTTTGATAATTTGGGTTGATAGAATTCCCTGGCTGTATAGTAACCCAGCATTGACATTTCAAGAAAGCCTTTCTTCATAAATTCTCCTCGTTTTGTATAAATAGCAATAACCCCGTTACCACCCTGTGACCCATATATAGCGGAACCTGAGCCCGAAATAATTTCAATGCGAGCTACATCATTCGGATTGAGGGAAGCAACTCCATTAGCATCTGTTGGTACTCCATCAATAAGATATAGAGGTTCATTACTCATAAGGATACTGCTTGGTCCGCGGATGGTCACTGATTGGCCGTTTACCGTTACACCTGGTACCCTGCCGGTTAATACCTGAAAGAGGTTTGAATAGCCTGCCGGTATATCTTTTTCGGTTAGTACATAATCCGGGTTGGAGTGAATCCGATGATAACCGGCATCTTTTTCTTTTTCCGGTCTGTAATCAATAGGGCCGATTTTACCTTCTTTTTCAAGTCTGTGTTTAACAAGGTATTCGGGATAAGCTTTTCCCGGAATTATCCGGTTATAGTCTTTTTTTGGCAGCGTTACATCCGGCAAATCGCCCTCCTCAAGGTGAATTAGCAGGTTTCGTTTACCATTTGGCTTGTAAGCCCGGATCTGCAAATGGATGGTATCCGGGTAATTAAGGTTGTCGAACCGGAAATAGCCCTCTTCGTCTGAATACGTTGTATAAAAATCATTGTACTCATTGAGTATGACCAGCTCTACCTTGGCATCCGGATAGGGGATATTAAAAAACTCACGGGTTATTCTTCCCGTCAGAGAGATTCCCTTTTCTCGTTCATTCACAATTTCGGCCCCCCTTTCCTCAATAATATCCTGCCATAAAAATCTTCGCCAACCCTGGGTGAGGAGCAGGTTGTCCAGTGCTTTTTGGGAAACCTCGTTTTTGGTCAGGTAATATTCCGGATTTTCAATGTTTCCCTTAACATCGGAGGTTAACAATAACGTGGATACAATGGAGGCTTTAAAAGGGTTTGTGTTTTTGTTTATTCCGGGTGGCACCGCCAGAGAAAAATTTGTCTTAAGCGGCTTTCCTTCATGGTCCGTGGCTTTTATGTTGAACGTGGCCCGATTGTAGTATGATTCACTCATGTTTTGTTCAAATGTGTAGTTTATTTTTTCGTCAGGATGAGAAATGAATACCAGTCTTTCTCCCAAAGGTAGTCCTCTGCCGTTAAACATGGTAAAGTGTGTTATCCCTGCAGGGAATAAGGACTTGGGAATTTCCATTGTTAACGGGGCGTCATGCAGGGATAGTACTTTATGATACCTGGAAACACCCCGGGTATGGGCCAGTAGAATTACATCGGTGGCATTCGGATCATTGCTCAAAGGCCGGTTTGAGCGGATGGTTAATTGAAGGGTCTCAGGTTCCGTATTATCGATTGTCATCACAGTGCCCGAAGGCAAAGGTTCCGGCAACCCGAATTTTGTTTTATAACCTTCAACTATTGCATAATAATTTTCTTCCCCGGGCAACAGGTTGAACCTGCCAATGCCCTTGTAAAGGCTTCCAAATTCAGCTACCTTCTTTCCACTGTTGGTATATATTGCTCCTTTGACATCTACTCCCAAACCCAGGCCATTCACTGCTTTAAAACCAATAGTGTTCTGAAGTCCCTGAATGAAAAGGCCGCCCTCAGGAAAAAAGAACAGTTCGATTTCTTCTTCAGCTTTTTTGTTTTTTTTGTTTTTGCGTTTGTAAATGCGTTTTTCTTCGTGGGTAAAGTACTTCTGATAATGAGGATTGGAAATATATACAGTATAACTGGGAATCAACGTTCTGTCAAAATTTGTCATCCAGGCAGTATAAGCCCTGATATGATAGTACCCCGATGATATTGTATCAGGCAAAGACATGTCGCCATGAGCATATCCATTATTAACATTTAATCGTTGCAATTGAAACATTTCTCGGTCTGAATTTGTAACCTCAATATACAAATTTGTGGAACGGGCCTCGGGTATATGCGTGGTGGCATTGACCAGATATGCTTTGTACCATATTTGTTCATCAATGGAATAGGTTTCTTTGTCCAAATGAAGAAATACTTTTTCCTGTTGAAAGGTGTTGTAATAATCTTTCAATTGCCCCTCAATTCTGGCCACCCTGGGATCATCTTCCTGCGTGGATTTTTCGCTTGCTGCCTGAGCAAAGCATCCCAGGGAAAAAGTTAAATATAGAATAATACCAAGGGAACAGCTTCGCATAATCAGTAATTTTTCAGGGATCTTAATTTCTCATCTCCTTCTATTGGAAAAGATAACTTCAAAAGGAATTGCCCTGTAATATATTTAAAAAACCCTAACAAACTGATATTGTTCATGTAGCAATGGAGCATATTCATGCTTTTTTTTATATCAATAATCCTGTGAATACAATTAAAAATGACCATTTGTTGTTTTTCAGTAATGCGACAATTTCGTATTTTTACGCGTTATTTTTAAAAAATTCAGAAACATTATAAACCATGTCGGGACATAGTAAATGGTCAACAATCAAAAGGAAAAAGGGAGCATTGGATGCTAAACGAAGTAAGATGTTTTCCCGGGTAGTTAAGGAAATTCAGGTGGCCGTGCGCGAAGGAGGTCCGGATCCGGATGCCAATCCAAGGCTTAGGCTGGCTGTTCAGAATGCTAAAGGGGTAAATATGCCCAAAGATAATGTGGAGCGGGCCATTAATAAAGCCAGCAGTGAAGGCGCTAATTTACAGGAATCTACTTATGAAGGTTATGCTCCTCATGGAGTGGCAGTATTTGTTGAATGCCTAACCGATAACAATCAACGTACAGTGAGTTTTGTGCGATCAGTATTTAATAAACGCGGGGGAAGCCTGGGCACAAATGGTTCCCTGAGTTTTATCTTTGATCGGAAGGGAATATTTACTATTCCCAAAGGCGATTTGGATCCTGAAGAATTCCAACTCGAAATTATTGATGCCGGGGTGGAAGATTTTGAAGTAGCCGATGACAGGTTTGTAATAACGTGCGCTTTAGAAGATTTTGGGAGTGTTCAGAAAGCCCTTGAGGGCATGGGTATTGAACCTGAAAATGCAGAATTACAAAGAATACCGAACAATACCAAGGAGTTGTCTGTTGAAGAAGCTAAGCAGGTGCTGAGAATGATAGAAGAATTTGAAGAATTTGATGATGTACAGAGCGTATATCATAATCTTGAAATGACTGAAGAATTGGCGGAAGCGCTTGAAGAATAGTCTTATCAGGCTTGATTTCAGTGTTTTATACCGATTAAGAATTATTTTAATTCATTTTAAATAAATAAATTTTTTATTTTTCTTTGAAAACTGATTTTTATCAGTATATTTGCATCCAATAAACGGAAAAGAAATTTATGAGCTATTTATATATCATTATCACTATTCTATTGCTCGGTATTCTAAAAATACCAGGGTGAGAATGGTATATGCATAA
>CAZZBU010000038.1:10271-29420 GCA_964652315.1 uncultured Bacteroidales bacterium | reverse complement strand
GATGGAGATGACATGTTATCACTGGACTGGATACGGTTTGAGTAAGGCTTCTTGACGGAGCGTAATCCCCATAGCCGTCAGGTTAAGAAGAAATATCCAAATATTAAGTCTATTATATTTTCTGTTTTAATTAATATATTTATGGAAGATGAAGGCTGACCGCGTGTCGCCTAAGCTTTAGCGCTGCGCCGTCGGCAAGCCTATGGCGGCCGATGGGAGGCGCAAAGCCTGACATATATCAGCCCAGGGCAAATGAGGCAAAGCCGAATGTCGCCCTGGGTTAAAAAGCACAAGCAAAATCCGCCGTAATGAGCCCTTCATTAGAATTTATTAATAACCCGTCGGCGGAATTTATATACCTTTTGATCGGAGAACCTAAATCGGTTTGTTTAACATGTAAATGGATGTTTTGTAAGCTATTTATAAAATGTTGACTTTATTCTTTTTCCTACATACCCGTCGCAACTTCCGGGCAGATTCTAGTATTTTTTCGTCGCGACGGAGGGGGAGTTCGACGGAATTTTACTTAACCCAGGGCGCCATTCATTACGCTGCAGCTTCATTCACTTTACCCTGGGCTGGATCCATTACCCGACCGTACTCAGTGTATGTATTAATTCAGGTTTTAGGATTTTTATGGTTTTATTTTTTATTTCAATGATGCGGTCGTTTTTAAGCTCCAACAGGATTTTATTCACACTCTCGAGGGAGATGGAAGCCAGATCAGCCAGGTCTTTTCTGCTTAGAAAGACAAAAACATCCTTTTTCGAGAAAGTACCGTTTGACAAATAAACAAGTGCCGAAGCCAGTTTGCCATGGCTGTTTCTTGTGTTTTGTGTAGATAGTTTTGAATACAAATACACAAATTCGCCGGAATACCAATCAATAAAATATCTGCAAATATCAATATTATTATTCATTATTTCACGCATGGCATCAATATGGACCTGGCATACCTTCACAGGGCTGAGGGCAACAACAGATACAGGGTATTTCTTTTGATTGCCAAGGATAGGGAGGCCTATAAAATTATTTTCATCAATAAGCTTGATGATGGTTTGTTTGCTGTTTTTTTCTTCCATGATCACTTTAACAATCCCTTTGGTAAGGAAAAGGACATTGGAAATAAAAGCGCCTTGCTTAATCAGGATATCACCGGCCCTGTATTCTACCTTAAACTGGTTTTCCTGTATCGTTGCTATTTCCGAATCAGCAAGAAGATGTCCAATTTTATTAAAAAGACAGTTGTCTGTGTTATCACTCATGTTGTATAACTCAAATAAGAATTATCAGCATTTAAAAGAATTAAATATCATAAATCAAATTTTAAGCTGAATATTATAAAAGTAATAAATTGGCTGCAGAAAATAATGTAGTATTTAAAATAATTGCTATTCAATAGATTTTTTAATAAACATTGATAAATCCATTTCCAAATCTCCCAGGTTTCCTGAATAAAAATAGCCTCATCAGTAACGTTGTTAAACGGTTTGTTGAATTTCAGTGTTTTGGCTGTTTTTTTGGTAAAAATACCATGTTTTACACATAAAAATACTCAGTTTTTCTTGTTAAACTGTGTATTCTAAATCCCTTACTTTCTTTGATTTTCCATGTAAATTCGAAACCATTAAATTGAATAATATAAAAAAAGTATGAAGGGGCTTCAATTTTATTCATGTAAAAGCTTTTAAGCATGATGGTGTAGTTAAAATTAGCGATAACCCGTGAACGTTTGAATATTGATAATCTATTTGCACGAAATAATTAAGAATTATAGAATAAACTAAAGTGGAGGTCATGAAATGAAGTTCAAAGATTTGAAGATTGGAAGTAAAATAATGGTTGGGTTCGGAGTCGTTGCCTTTATAACACTCATCGTTGGGTTGGTTGGTTATTTTGGAGTTAACCGCATATCCCGGTCATTTAGTGTGGTTTCAGAAGTCAGGATGCCAAGCATCCAGTATTTAAAAGAGATGGAATTGGGATTTACAGACTACATGGTGGCGCAGCGCACCCTGTTAAACCCAAACCTTAGCGATGAGGAAAAAGCCGTACAGTTTCAAAACATCGCAAATGCCCGTAACAGGTACAGGAAAGCAATAGAATTGTTTACACCACTTGAGCAGACAGAACAGGAAGCTGCAATATGGGAACAATTATTATCCAAAATGGATGAATGGCGTATGGTAAATGAAGAATTTGAAGGATTGGCAGAGGAAATATCTGAAGTCGACATTTTTTATCCCATGGAGTTTTTAAAAGATCTGGAAACCTTTCAGGGCGATCATTATAACCTTCAGGTAAAGGTGGCCAATACCATCCGTGATGGCCGGCTTTTTGAAGGGGGCGAGGATCATATGGATTGTAATCTTGGTCATTGGCTTCCATCGGTTACAACGAATAACCCAACCATAAAACAGGCCCTGGCTTCATTGAGCGGGCCACACCAGCGTTTTCACGAGGCGGTTCATCACGTAAAACGCCTGGTGAATAACGGGAATTACAACGCTGCCTGGGAAGTATACGAATCAGAAATGATAACCAGTGCCAAAGATGTGTTTGCAAATTTTGATGTGGCCATTGAAGAAGCACAACGCGCTGTTGAATTATTTGAAAAAGCAGAGAATACTGCCTTGCACGCCAGTAAAGAAAAACAGGAGGAAGCCATGGCTTTGATGGGGCAAATCATTCAAATCAATGAAAATATTGCTGAGCAGGCTGTAAAGAATAGTGATCAGGCAGTAACCACTGCAACAGCATCGGTGATAACTGGTATTGTTATTGGGTTGGTAATTGCTGTTTTATTGGGCATTCTGATAACCCGCATGATTTCTTCAGGAATTACCCGCGGGGTAGGTTTTGCCAAAGAAATAGCTAATGGTAATCTTACTGCTGAAATTGAAGATCAATACCTTGAGCGTAAGGATGAAATTGGCCAGTTGGGTAATGCCTTACAGGGAATGGTAAACAAACTCAAGGACATTGTTGAAAACATCCTTAATGGCTCAGAAAGCATTTCCGGGGCCAGCGGAGAAATGGCTTCCACCTCCCAGGAACTCTCACAAGGCGCCAGCGAACAGGCAGCCTCGGTTGAACAGGTGTCAAGCAGCATGGAAGAAATGGTATCGAACATCCAGCAGAATACGGATAACGCCCAGCAAACAGAAAAAATAGCCATGAATGCAGTACAAGGCATCCGGGAAGGAAGCTCGGCTACCAATACAGCCGTGGAAGCCATGAAAAACATTGCCGATAAAATAAAAATCATCAATGATATTGCTTTTCAGACAAATATCCTGGCGCTTAATGCCGCTGTTGAAGCGGCACGCGCCGGTGAGCACGGTAAAGGGTTTGCCGTGGTGGCTGCCGAAGTGCGCAAGCTGGCAGAACGCAGCAAAATTGCCGCCGATGAAATTGATGATTTATCAGCCAGTGGGGTTGGAATTGCTGAAAAAGCCGGCATTAAACTAAATGAAATGGTTCCGGAAATTGAAAAAACTGCCAAACTGGTACAGGAAATAGCTGCTGCCAGCATCGAGCAGAATTCCGGCGCCGACCAGATTAACAATGCCATTCAGCAGTTGAACAGCATTACCCAGCAGAATGCCGGTGCATCCGAAGAACTGGCCACAAGCGCCGAAGAACTCTCCGGTCAGTCGGATCAACTGCGCGATACCATCATGTATTTTAAAGTAGACCGGATGAAGAAAATACAGGGCCAGATGCCTAAAAGGATTAAGGCCGGACAACTTGAGAAAAAAGAGAAAGTGAAGAAAACACAGGGAGCAGCTATTGAAATGAAGGAATTCCAGATGGATGATACTGAGTTCGAAAAATTTTAACTAATAAGTTTAGGGTTGTAGGTTATCTTAAAAATCCCCGGTCTTTAACGGACCGGGGATTTTTTTTAAAGACTCCGGCTGCGGCATCACTTTTGAACCTGCTAGACAAATTGTTTTAATTAACAGGTTGAACAAACAAAAAGCACCATTTTTAATTATTTTAGTAACAGGCCCATTTCAGATTTAATATTGGATACCAGATATTATCTTTCGGGTTATCCGGAACACAATAACATCCTACATGCGCCACTCATCAGTATTTTATTGCATTTGAGTGTTTTAGGACGACTCATTGGTAAAAATACCAGGATATATTCGTAGAAATACCCATTTTTTCTTGTTAAAGTACGTATAACAAAACGACACTTCCCCTGTATTTGCACGTAAATTCGAGTAAATAAAAATCTACAACAAAATGAAAACAAGTCCTAATCAGCAACTTAGAATTATTCTGGTGGATAAAGGCAACATTTCTCAACCTCAGGATAAAATGAAATCACAGAAATTCAACGAATCTGGAATCACTTAAAATAAGCGGGATATCTGTCAGGTAGAATGCACAGGCATTATTTTATTTGCCGGACTAAATCCGGTACCTGCAGAATGTAATTGCTGTGCAAATACCCAAAACAAAAAACTAATAAATAATTAAAATTGGAGGCACTACAATGAAATTTATTGATTTAAAATTTGGACAAAAACTTGGACTGGGCTTTGGTTTGCTCATAATTATTGCAGCCACACTGGGCATAATTGCTGTTGTTAATATGCAGTCTATATCGAAGCGGTCAAAGCACCTGGCACAGGAATATGTGCCTGAAGTAAAGGTAGCAAATAGCATCGAAAGGACTTCGCTTCAGACCATGTATGCAATGCGTGGTTATGCTTTTTCTGAAGAAGAAAGATTTTTGACACAGGGAAATGCAAACCTCGAAGAAGTAAAAAGATTTATGGGAGAGGCCGAACAGCTTGCCAGAAGTTCTACCCAGTTGAAAGCCCTTCAGGGGGCCATTGATCAAACCAAGGCTGCTGTAGGAAGATATGAGTCATTGGCAAATCAAACGGTTGAAACCAATCAGATACTTAGCAGTTTACGCCAGGATATGGACGACGCAGGTTCAAAGTTTCTTAAAAACTGTACTGATTTCCTTGATAACCAAAACCGCAACCTTTCCAGTGAAATAAACCAGGGGGCAACCGGCGTTCGGCTTAAGGAAAGACACGATAAAATTACCTGGATAAATGATTTGATTGATAAAGGAAACGAGGTTCGGGTAACAAATTTTAAGGCACAGGCCACACGTGATGTCAATGCTTATGAAGCAGCCATTGATCAATTCAACATTGAGCAGGAACTAAGGGATTTACGGTCCATCACCCGACAGAATGCAGATATACAAGCGCTGAATAACCTTGAAGATGCGGCAAACAATTATATCGCATCCATGGAAGAGTTTTTAACAGCCTGGAAAACCCGCGAAGATTTAAATGCTAAACGGACTGAAGCCGGAGAAATGGTATTGGCACAAGCCCAGGAAGTGTCTCTGGCCGGAATTGATAACACCAGCAATATTGCCAACGAGGCGGTTACAGCATTGGGTGTTTCAAGTACCGTAATGGTTATTGGTCTGCTGATAGCCATGATTATTGGAATTTTGTTAGCTTATGTAATCACGCGTTCGATGACTTCCGGCCTAAAACGCGGAGTGAAATTTGCCACACAGGTCTCTGAGGGTGATCTCACTGCCAATCTCGAAGAAGTTTACCTGCACCGTAAGGATGAAATCGGGATGTTATCACGGGCTATGACCAACATGGTCAATAAGCTGAGAGACATAGTCGAAAACATTCTCAACGGATCTGAAGGCATTGCCGGGGCCAGCGGTGAAATGGCTTCCACCTCCCAGGAACTCTCACAAGGCGCCAGCGAACAGGCAGCCTCGGTTGAACAGGTGTCAAGCAGCATGGAAGAAATGGTATCGAACATCCAGCAGAATACGGATAACGCCCAGCAAACAGAAAAAATAGCCATGAATGCAGTACAAGGCATCCGGGAAGGAAGCTCGGCTACCAATACAGCCGTGGAAGCCATGAAAAACATTGCCGATAAAATAAAAATCATCAATGATATTGCTTTTCAGACAAATATCCTGGCGCTTAATGCCGCTGTTGAAGCGGCACGCGCCGGTGAGCACGGTAAAGGGTTTGCCGTGGTGGCTGCCGAAGTGCGCAAGCTGGCAGAACGCAGCAAAATTGCCGCCGATGAAATTGATGATTTATCAGCCAGTGGGGTTGAAATAGCTGAAAAGGCCGGCATTAAACTGAATGAAATGGTCCCGGAAATTGAAAAAACCGCCAAACTGGTACAGGAAATAGCTGCTGCCAGCATTGAGCAGAATTCCGGCGCCGACCAGATTAACAATGCCATTCAGCAGTTGAACACCATTACCCAGCAGAATGCGAGCGCTTCCGAAGAAATGGCAACAAGCGCCGAAGAGCTTTCAGGTCAGTCGGACCAACTGCGCGATACCATCATGTTCTTTAAAGTAGACCGGATGAAAAAAGTGCAGAGCCAGATGCCTAAAAGGATTAAAGGTGAACAACTCGAAAAGAAGGAAAAAGTTGAAAAACATTCCGGAGCAGCCATTGACCTTAAAGAGTTTCAGATGAATGATGCTGAATATGAGAACTTTTAGCGAATAAATAGAGGTTTTAAGTTTAGTGATTTCAAATATCCCCGGTTCATTGCGAGCCGGGGATATTTTTTTGACATGACACTATCTGCCATTTTGGTAAAATTACCATTTTGACTTAGTAGTATTACTCCGGATATTTTTGCCCATCATTTATTTAGCTGGTATTTTGTATGCGCTTAAACAAGGACATAATTCCTAATCGAACAATTTGGTGAAAGTTACATATATAATAATTTAAATTTACGCTTATGAAGATTAAAACCAGTTTATTAATAGCATTTTCCGTGCTAATTGGATTTGCTGCGGCTATTTATTTTGTTGGAAATTCATCATTAAATCAGATGAATAACAGGCTTAACCGGGTTGCAGACTCCACTGCACAAAAAATCAAACTCGGAGCGAGGTTGAATCAGGATATATTAAGAATCTCAAGGGAAGAGAAAAACCTTATTTTTTCCAGGTCTAAAGAAGATATGGACGACTATGCCAATATGATTGAAGAGACCAAGGACATCATGTTGCAACGCCAGGAAGAAATCACACCTTATCTTGATGATGAAGGCAGAAAGGCGATGGCTGATTTTAACGTTGTATGGGATGATTATCTCGAGGTGCTGGGTGATATTATTGCTTATGCTTATGCAGGAATTGGCGACGATTCTATGGGTGTTAACTCCACTCAATTAGCATACGGTTTATCCAACAATGAAGCGCGTGAACTCCGGGAAGATGCAGAAACCAAACTTAAATATATTGTAGATAAAAACGATCAGGAGCTTGAGGATGATAAAGTCATCAGCGACCAGAATTTTCAAAAAGCAAGGACCACATCCCTGATTCTGCTGTTTGTGGCTTTGGCCATCAGTGTGCTAATAGCCTGGTGGATTATAAAAACCGTAACTAGCGGACTTACCCATATCAACAGGGCAGTCACTTCCGTAGCAAAGGGCGATTTTTCGGTTACTGTCAAAGAAGATCGCACGGACGAAATCGGTGATGTTCTGAAACAGGTAAAACTTATGGTACAACGATTGAAATACAGTGTGAGCATTGCTAATGAGGTTGCCGATGGCAGAATCAGAAATGCCGGACAGATGGTTGAAAAAACAGAAGAAGGCGATTTGGATTCAGCGCTAAAACAAATGGTCATCAACCTTAATGAAAGCATTGAAATAGCCGACCTGGTATCAAAAGGGAACCTGACAGTGGAGATTAAGAAAGAAGGTGAACTGGAAACTGCCCTTAAGGAAATGGTTGAAAACCTCAAAAATATTGTGGAAGATATCGTAAGCAGTGCTGATAACATTGCTTCTGCAGCTACCCAGATGTCATCTACCTCGCAGGAGTTGAGTCAGGGTTCAAATGAGCAGGCATCTTCAGTGGAACAGGTGTCAAGCAGCATGGAAGAAATGGTGTCGAACATCCAGCAAAATACCGATAACGCACAACAGACAGAAAAAATAGCGGTTAATGCTTCCGAAGGTATTAAAGAAGGCAGCAAAGCCACCAATACTGCTGTTGAATCAATGAAAAATATTGCTGAAAAGATAAAAATCATTAACGACATTGCGTTCCAGACTAATATTCTTGCACTTAATGCGGCTGTTGAAGCGGCCAGGGCAGGTGAGCATGGAAAAGGGTTTGCCGTAGTTGCAGCCGAGGTAAGGAAACTTGCTGAACGAAGTAAAATTGCTGCTGATGAAATAGATGAACTATCGGCAAACGGAGTTCAGGTTGCTGAAAAAGCAGGATTAAAATTGGGAGAAATAGTCCCTGAAATTGAAAAGACAGCCAATCTGGTACAGGAAATAGCTGCTGCCAGCACAGAACAAAACTCCGGTGCAAGCCAGATAAATAATGCTATTCAGCAATTAAATACCATTACGCAACAAAGTGCAAGCGCTTCGGAAGAACTGGCTACCAGTGCCGAAGAATTATCCGGTCAGTCGGATCTTCTAAGGAATACCATTATGTTTTTCACTGTGGATAACAGCAATAAAAACAAAAACAGTTATGTAAAAAAAAGCATAAAGAAACAGTCTTTTCAAAAAGAATCTCCTGTACCAATGACTTCAACAGGAGTGAACATCGATTTGAAAGAGTTTCAGGAAAATGATAATGGGTATGAAAAGTTTTAGATGATAATTTAATATTTTTCAGGGAATCATTAATTTTGGGCATTATGCAGAAAAAAATAGTAATCGTTGACGATTCTGAGGTTAACCTGCTCCTTATTAATTCCATTTTTGAAGGAGAAAAAAGCATTCAGTTATTCCTCGAAAGCGATAGCAGGAATGCAGTGAGGCTTATACGCAAAGAAAGGCCCGATGTGGTGTTGCTTGATCTGATGATGCCCAAAATTGATGGTTTCCAGATTTTGAAGGAAATAAAATCTGATCCTGATTTAACGCATGTTCCCGTGCTTGTTGTTACTGCCAGGCAGGACCAGGCTACCTATGATGAGGTTATGAAATACCAGGTGGTGGATTATATTAAAAAACCCATTGATCTGGATGATTTGGAAAGTAAAATCAGAAATATCCTTAAGGAACAAACCATGGCTTGATGCAGTGTTTTTATATTCTTTAGTTGTTATATCAATTTCGAGTGTCATGTCAAGACTATTATGTCGCCTAGCCACCATCAGGGTCATTGACCACTGACGGGACCTACCCTGCCAATGGTTGAAAACCCTGGCAGTGGTTCAACCGCAAAAGTAAAAATGACATGACACTGCTTTATCAGAATTATCGCTTTATACTTCCATAATATACCCGGCTAAATCCGTAGCCTGGGTCAGCCCCATTTTTTTCTTCAGCCTTACTCTCGAAGTTTGCACACTGGTAGGTTTAATATTCGCCATGCGCGCAATTTCTTTTGTGGTAAGGTTTAGTTTTATGTAGGCGCAGAACCTTAAGTCTGTTGGTGTTAAGTTAGGGTGCTTCTTCTTAAGGGTTTCAAAAAAATTGCTGTGTAATTCCTGAAAATGAAATTTAAGTTTCTCCCAGTCTTCTTCCATGTTTAATTTTTCCTTTAAAATGGCATTAATCCTCTGCCACTCCGGATAAGATTTAAGTTTGGCCTTCTTCGTAAGGGCATTAAATTGTTCCTGAATATTTGTAAGCAGTTCGTTTTTTTGATTTACATACAACAAATCTGCTGCCAGCTTTTTCTTTTCTTTTTCTACCCTGATTTTGTCGGTAATATCAAAGAATATCCCCTGCGAGTAACGGGTGCCATTTATTTGCATTTCCGAAACATCAACAGATAAATGCCTGATATTCCCTTGTTTGGTGATGATGCGATGCTCAAGTGTATAAGGGTATTTTTGGGTATTGTTTTTGAGTTTGTCGTACTGAGTCAATATTACGGGAATATCATCAGGATGAACATGATCCGTAAGTGGCTTTTTTTGAAATTCTTTAAGCGTATCATATCCAAACGTTTTAAGCAAACTGGTATTGGCAAATTCAATTTTATTATCTTTTGAAATGCCCACGCCTACTGAAGTTTGCTCTACAAGTGACTTGTATTTTGTTTCGCTTTCTATTAGTTTTTGCTTTTCGTTACTATATTTAAGGGCAAGGGCAGCCAGTTCACCAAAGGATGTGGCAATGCGCGCATCATGTTCATCAAAACCACCCTTCTTGTTACCGAGCCCAAGTAAACCAATAATTTCACTACCAAATGATAAAGGAGCAAACAGTACATTTTTTAATGAAACATGCCCATCAGGCAGGAAATCACTAAAGTGGCTCTTTTCGAAATTATTGTCAAATATGGCTTTACCAAGCTGATAAGCCCTTAGGCGCAAGCCGCGAATCGGCATAGGTTCCTCAGGGTCTACATGACATTCCTTATTCCCAGAATCAAGATAAACGACTTCGTTTTGCTTGCCGTCTTCTGATAATAAAGCGATGTATCCACCATCAGCTTGAATGAGTGATTTGCATTCGCTAAAAATAATGCTGGCTGCGTCATAAAACGAATTGCTCCCGGGTATCGACTGGGTTGCTTTAAGAAGGCGCTGAAGTTCTTCCCCTTTCAGTCTGCTCATTAATAAAGCATCTTCTAGGTGTTGCTGCGTCCTTTTTAGTGCTGTTATGTCTTTGGCGGTCAACAAAAAGGTTGATGCTTTTTTCTCAAAAGGCTTTATGCTTATCTCCAATATCTTTTCCTCATTTGCCCCCAGGAAGATGGTTTTTTCAAAGATAACTTCAGTCTTACGTTTTTTTGATTTAATAATTTTTTTACGGGTTTCCGGTAATAAAAATTCGATGTTTTTATAGATAGCTTTATGTGCACTCTGCTGGAAAATGTGGTTTATGTTTTCACAGGCCCAGGTAATCATTCCTTCCTCGTCAGTTAAAAAGACGGCTTCGCTGATTTGAGCCAGGATGTTTCGGTAAAATGCTTCCCGTTCAGCAATGTCGTCCTGATATTTTTTTTCACTGCTGATATCGCGAAAAACACCAAAGAGGATTTTTTCATGGGAGTTTTTGTCTTCAATAAGTTTTCCTTTACTGTGGACATGTTTTTTTTTACCGCTTCGGGAAAAAATGCGATATGTTAGTTCAAAATCCTTATTGTTATTGATGCATTGCGCTATTTTATTGTTTAATAATTCGAGGTCCTCCGGGTGTACCAGGCTGGTGTACTCTTCTACTGTTGGGACAGGAAGGTTCTCAGGCCATTCAAATATACTGTAAACTCCTGTTGACCATTCAGCCAGCCCTGTTGAGAGATTAATTTTATAATTTCCCGATTTGGACAGGCTTTCTGCATTTTTTAATTGACTGTGCAGATCCTCCAGTTGCTTTTCCAGCATGTAGTTTATTGTAGCGTCTACACTGGCAATCAAAACAGCAGGTTTGCCTTTATAAGTAAACGGGCGGCTTATTGACTTAGCATAAAGAGGGGTCTTATCCGGACGAAGTATTTTTAATCGCACAGATTCATTTGTACTGCCTGCGATTGCATTGTTTATCCGTTCTTTTATTATGGCATGCGAATCCTGGGAAATCATGTCTAGGGGTGGTGTAGAGGTAAAATCCGAAAGACTTTTATAACCATATAATTCCAGGGCGGCAGGATTGGCAAATGTAAACCGCTTATCCTGCAAAATGATAATAGCATGGGGCATGTGCTCAACAATGGAATGAAAAAGATGTTCGGCTGAATCATTGTATCCTTCTTGTAGTTGAGCAAGCTCTTTCTCAAGTGCTTTAAACTGCCGGATAAAGTCATCAATGTTCTTCATAGAGAGATATTAATATGTTAAAATTTCTCTTGTAATAGATTTGTAACAGGTAAAATTAGCCCATTACAAGATACTTTTTGTATTTTTCAGGAAAGATTTATTTTAAGCTATTAATTTAGGGGGTTCTAGTTGAGAAAGAAAAGCATGGACGATACGATTTGGAAAACCATATATAATCACATGGATGACATAGCCATTGTCATCAATCGGAATTTTGAGATTGAGGATATTAATAAAAAAGGCCAGGAAGTTTTTCAACTCAAAGATACATCTTTCCACGGTAAAAAATGTTTTGAGGTCATTTGTCAGAACACTGAACCGTATGCTGACTGCCCCCTTTGTCAGTATATGAATGAGGAAAAGGTTGCCTCGGGCCATTATATCACAAGCAAAGGAAAAAAGTTTAGAATATCTTTAATTCCAATCCCAGGAGATAACCAAAAACCCGAACGGTTCGTTGAAATGCTTCATGAGGTTCCGGAAGTAGAGCTGGTCAACCAAACAGAAAAGATACAACTCTTTGAACAGAGTGCACTAGCCATGTTCATTGTAAGTACAAAGAACATAATTCTTGAAGTTAATAACCAGGCATGCCGTTTGTTTCATTCTACCAGGCAGGAATTGATTGGCAAATCTGTGCAGGGCATCACCCATCCCGATGATTTCAAAAAATCCAATGAGGTAATTACCAACTTGAATGCTGAACACACAAGCATTCAAAGTTTAGAAAAACGATATCTTACCAGCAAGGGAGAAACAATATTTGCGCTTACCCACGTATCGCCTGTTATCCGTAACAATAAGATTATTCATTATATTGCTCAGGTAACCGATATCACAGAACAAAAACGTTCGGAACAGGAAGCCCGTGAAAGCCGGGAACGCTACAAGCTTTTATCAAACATTACCTTTGAGGGCGTACTTATTCATGATCATGGAAAGGCCATAGATATGAATCCGGCCTTTGCGCGCATTTTTGGCTATCATCCAAATGAATTGATTAGCAAAAACCTGGTTCCTCTGCTCATCGAAAAAGATTACCACCAATTAATCCAGGATAACATTGACAGGAAGTATGAGAAGCCTTATGAAGTTGTCGGAATTAAAAAAGATGGCACACGGTTTCCCATTGAACTCGAATCACGTGACCATGAATACCAGGGGCAGATGATTCGTATTACGGCTGTACGCGATTTAACCGAAAGGAGAAAAACACAAAAGGCCCTGATTGAAAGCGAAGAAAAATTCCGGAGTATATTTAATCTCACTGCCGGGTTAATGTGCGTGGCTGATCTTAAAAATGCACAGTTTAAAATTATTAATCCTGCTTTTACACAAACGCTTGGGTATTCCAAAACGGAATTGATCTCGAAGAGTTTTTTGGAATTTGTTCACCCTGATGATGTTAAGAATACGAAAGATATCATTCAACGAAAACTGGAAAAAGGTGTCAACATCATTCATTTTGAAAACCGGTACCGGTGTAAAGATGGTACATACCGGTGGTTTGATTGGAGCTCACGGACTATTGTCGACCAGGGATTATCCTATGCCATGGCCCATGATATTACCGCCTTAAAAGAAATGGAGCAGGAGTTGATTGAGAAGAACAATGCACTTCATGCACAAAATGAAGAATACCTTGCAGTGAACGAGGAATTGGCAGAGAATATCCAGGAGAAAGAAGCAATAAACACTAAACTAATACAGGCCAGAGAGCTGGAGTCCCTGCAAAGCAATATTTCCAATGCGTTCATCCTTCACGATGACGATGCCTTCTACAGCGAAGTGCTGGATCACTTTCTAAGTTTTATGAACTGTGAATTTGGTTATTTTGGATACATAGAAGATGAAGAAAACCTTGTAATACCTTCATTAACACGCAATATCTGGGATAAATGTCAGGTTCCCGGAAAATCGCATGTTTTTCCTAAAAAAATGTGGGGTGGCATCTGGGGAGAAAGCCTGCTAACAAAAAAAACAGTGGTTAAAAACAGTGAATTATCGCTTCCACAAGGCCATGTTCAGTTAAAAAATGCTGTTGCAGTCCCCATTATTAACAACAATAAACTCACAGGACAAATAGTGTTAGGTAATTGCAAACCAGGTTTTACCACAGAGGATGCTGAAACCCTGCAACACCTTGCTAAATACCTGGCCCCGCTATTGCACGCCCGGTTAAAAGAAGACAGGTATCTCCAACAACTTGTTGATGCTAAAAATAAAGCCGAAGAAAGTGACCGGCTCAAATCTTCATTTTTAGCCAACATGAGCCATGAGATTCGTACACCTCTGAACGGCATTTTGGGATTTACCAATTTACTCACCCGCAGTAACGATTTAACCGGGCAACAAAAAAAACGGTACCGCTCCATCATTGAGAAAAGCTCGGAGGGTTTGATGCAGATCATCAATGACATCCTGGATTTTTCAAGAATTGAAATTGGTGAGATGGAGGTTGTGTTGCGCGACATTGAACTCAACAGGTTTTTATTCGATTTCCATACAATGTTGTCGGCAAAGCTTCTTGGAAAGAGCAATATTCTTCAGATACAATACCATAAGGCACCGGATGAAATCATTATCCAAGCGGATGAAACAAGGCTGCACCAGGTGTTTAATAACCTGTTAAACAATGCGGTTAAATTTACAGATCAAGGTAAAATAGAATATGGTTTCAGGAAAATCGAAGGCAATAGAATTTATTTATTTGTTTCAGACACCGGTATAGGCATTCCTGCGGATAAAACTGATGTGATTTTTGAACGCTTCAGGCAGGTTGAAGGGAGCATGAACCGTCAATATGGTGGCAACGGACTGGGACTTTCAATTGTTAAAAGCCTGATTGAACTAATGAATGGAGGAATAGATGTTCAGAGTGAAGTTAACCAAGGGACTGTTTTTAATTTTTATCTTCCTTTTAAAGCGAAAGACAATACGGAAGCATTGCTTTTTAAAAATGCTGTTGATGAGACCAACAGCATAAACCCCCTCAGGTTGCTTATAGTGGAAGACGATCCCGTAAGTTTGTTGTTTCTTCGCGAACTGCTTGATGAAAAAGGATATCGCTTTGATGTTGCAACAACCGGTGAAGAAGGGCTTATGAAGGTGAAAATGGATAAATACGATGTCATTCTAATGGATGTTCGTCTTCCAGATGCCGATGGGCTGGAGATTGTAAAAGAAATCCGGAAGTTTAACAGAGAGGTGAAAATAATTGCTCAAACTGCGTATGCTTTAGATACAGACGAAGTGGCAGCCTTAACCGCCGGCTGTAATGATTTTGTTGCAAAACCTATAAATGCGGAGGTTTTATTGGGGAAAATAAGCAGACAAACCCAGGATGTATAAACCCTTCAATAAAAATACCTAAACAACAGGAGATGTTGTTAAAAAAAAATCGTAATCCCCTTAACATATTGTTGAGTAAATTTAAGATTGGATAAGGCTTAATATAAAAAACATTTTTTTAATATTGAGGTTTTACAAAAAAACATGTAACAAAACAGAAATATCACTTGTTGGTGTAAGCGGGTAAATACAGGTAATTTTTACCGGACAAAGAAAAATAACATGGAAAAAAAAACATCCATTAAAATCCAGGGCGAAAGCATGCAAAAACGGACAACGGACAATGTTCCTTTTATTGTAGGTATTGGTGCATCTGCCGGTGGCCTTGAAGCGCTTCAGGATTTTTTTAAGGCTGTACCAGAAAATACAAACATTGCCTTTGTGGTGGTACAGCACCTTTCGCCTGATTATAAAAGTTTGATGGATGAATTGCTGGCCCGTTTTACACCAATGACTATCAACATTGTAAAAGATGGAATGAGAATCACTGGCGGGGTCATCTACCTGATACCTCCCCGTAAAAATATGACCATCTATCAAAACAAACTTTTTCTTCAGGATCAAGCTAATACCAGGGGGCTGAATCTCCCCATTGATATTTTTTTCCGTTCCCTGGCAAAGGAAAAAGGCCGTGATGCTATCGGTATTATACTCTCAGGTACCGGAAGTGATGGTACCCTCGGAATCCGTGCCATTAAAGAAGCCGGAGGGATGGTAATGGTTCAGGATGATAAAACGGCCAAGTTTAATGGCATGCCACGCAGTTCCATTTCAACAGGGTTAGTAGATTACATCCTTCCTGCAGAAAAGATGCCGGAGGAATTGATAAATTATGTAAAACATCCGTTTATCAAAAAACCACGTACCATCGATCAGGTAATTACTCATGATGATGATGTCCTCTCGAAAATTTTAATGTTGATCCGTGATTATTCGGGACTCGATTATTCGTATTACAAGGAAAAGACCATTTTGCGCAGGCTGGAGAAAAGATTAGGGATAAACAGAATTGACTCTTTTGAAGAATATATTCAGTTTTTGAACGAATCAGACCGTGAAAAAGACATTCTGTTCAAAGAATTATTAATAGGTGTTACGCGCTTCTTTAGAGACGTTGAGGCATATGGGCAAATAAAGGACAAAGTCATTCCCGGGCTTTTTAAAACCGGGGAAAAACTTATCCGTATATGGTCGGTAGCATGTTCCACCGGCGAAGAAGTATATTCCCTGGCCATGCTTTTTTTTGAGTATATGGAAGAACAAAACATAAGAGATACGGACATTAAAATATTTGCCACAGACATTGACAAAGAAGCCATAGAGTATGCCGGTATAGGGTTCTATCCGGATAATATCCAGGCTGATGTTGAACCGGAGTTTTTGAATAAATACTTCCTTAAAAAAACCGGCGGTTACCAGATCCGTGAACACATTCGAAAAAGCATAGTGTTTGCTACGCATAATATTTTGAAAGACCCTCCATTTTCCAAAATTGATTTGATATCCTGCCGAAACCTTTTCATCTACCTTAAGCCAAGCATTCAACAAAATGTATTATCCATGTTCTATTATTCCCTTAACGAAGACGGATATTTATTTCTGGGAAGCAGCGAGTCCATGGGAGAATTTGGCGATGGGTTCACAGTAAAAGATAGCAAATGGAAAATATTTAAATACAAAAAGGGTTTTCAACCACCAGTTACTAAACGCTTGCCATACTCTTACAAAGGACAACCATTGCAAAACGAACCCTTACGGCAGATAAAATCTCAATCAACCGAACGGGTAAGCATTGATTCAACCATTTACCAGGTACTTGATGCTTATGTGCCACCTTCAGTTGTAGTTGATGATCAAAATAATCTGCTGCACATCATTAATAATGTCAACAAGTACCTCAATTTTAATTCAGGACGTTTTGAGCAAAGCCTGGTTAACCTTGCCGAAAATTCATTGAAACTCCCTCTCAATACGCTTACACGCAAACTTCGGAACGATAAAAAAGATGTGGTTTTAAGAGATGTGCCTGTCGAATTCGATGATGATATTCAATACATCAATCTTATTGGTAAAACCCTTTACGATAGAAAGAAGGATGCCTATTATTATTTAATATCCTTCGAGGAAAACAAAGAATCAGCTAACCACGATAACCAAAAAGTGGTTGATGTAAGAGAAGATTATGATCAGCGCTTTACCGATCTTGAGAGAGAGCTTCAGTACACCCGCGAAAATCTGCAGGCTACTGTTGAAGAACTTGAAACTTCCAATGAAGAACTCCAGTCTTCCAATGAGGAGCTTATTGCTTCCAATGAAGAGCTACAAAGCACCAACGAAGAATTGCAATCTGTAAATGAGGAGTTATATACGGTCAATGCCGAATATCAAAACAAAATCGAAGAACTGGAAAGGCTTAACAACGATATGAATAACCTCCTGCGCAACACAAAAATAGGTACCATCTACCTGGACAGGAAATTGTGTATCCGTAAAATGACCGAATCGGTATATACCATTACCCACCTTCGTGAGAGCGATATTGGACGTCCGGTATATCACATGGATCTCAATAGCATATACCCTGCCTTTCTGGAAGATATCGAAAAAGTACTGGAAGATTTAAAACCTGTGGAAAAGGAATTTCAGGTTAAAAACCAGGATTGGTATTTGTCGAAAATTATGCCTTACCGCACGGATGAGAATGCTGTAGATGGCATTATCATAACTTTTGTAAACATTAACTCCTTAAAGCGGGCACAGGACAAAACAGCCGAACTGGCCAATAAGCTCACCATGGCACTCGATATTGGAAAAATGGCATGGTGGGAATGGAATGTGCAAACCCGGGAAGTAACCTACAGCGACAAAAAAGCTACAATGCTTGGCTATACCGTAGAAGAATTTCCTACGGATATTTATAAAATGTGCGATCTGATACATCCCAGGGATTATGACGAAACCATGCAAATCATGCGCGATTACATTGAGGGAAAACGCCCGGCTTATGAAGCTTTTTACCGGATTAAAACAAAGCAGGGCGATTATAAATGGTTTTACGACAGGGGCGGAGGGGTAGAAAAAGATAAAGACGGAAAACCTTTAATTATTTCAGGCATTGTTATTGATGTCTCAGAACTTAAAGGGCTTGAGTCTGATATGAAATTGCACAGGGATTCACTGATGAATGTGCTGAACAACAGTCCTATGGCCAAGATGATTGTTACCCCGGAAGGAAAAATAGTGTATTTTAATCATCGGGCAGCAGATCTTTTCGGATTAACAGAAAAAGATATAAACCGGATAAAATATAATTCAAGAAGATGGAAACTCACTGATACCAAAGGAGAAAATATTCCGGCTGAGAAAATGCCCTACAAGCAGGTAGTTGAAAATCAAAAACCTGTGTTCGGTATAAAACATATATTATCTGGCACAAAAAAGGAACCGGTACAATTATCAGTGAGTGGTTCACCATTGTACAACAGCAGGAAGGAGATTAGGAATATTGTATTGAGCATTGAACAAGTAACGAATAACTAAGTGTTTTTTGTATCATGGATAAGCCCAGGAAAGATCATTTGCGCGAGAAAGCCAAAATGCTTTTGAGAGATAAGGGATCAAAAGCTGATTTGAATACCTACAATCGTTCATTGGAAGAGCTGGTGGAAGAACTTCAGATTTACCAGTTTGAGTTGGAACATCAGAATGACGAACTCTCCCGGGTTCAGCTAAAACTTGACGATACGGTAAACCGTTACAACGATTTGTATATGAATGCCCCTGTGGGCTATGTTACTTTTTTTGATGATGGCACCATCAACGAGGTTAACAATACATTTTGCAATTTGGTTAATAAATCCAAATCCGCTTTACTCCAAAAACCCATAACCATTGTATTACACCCCGACTCACAGGATGCTTTTTACTTTCATCTCAAAGAAGTTGTTAATTCAGGGAAACGTGCTACCTGTCAGGTAATGCTCCTGGACAGTCAAAAAAT
>CAZZBU010000038.1:8275-10171 GCA_964652315.1 uncultured Bacteroidales bacterium | reverse complement strand
CCTTTAAAGAAGAGTCTTACAGCGCAAAACTCAACAAACATCTGAGCATTTCGGCTGATCCGGTTGTGATTGAAAATCAAACCCGGTACATGGTTCTGACGGTAATAGATATTTCGGATATCAAACAGGCCGAAATTAACCTGATACAAACCAATAAGGAGCTTCGTAAAGAAAAAGAACGTGCAGAGATTAACGACAGGCTTAAGTCGTCTTTCCTTGCCAACATGAGTCATGAGATACGTACCCCCCTTAATGGAATTCTTGGGTTTACAAAACTGTTGGCAGAAACTGAAGATACGGATACAGTGGAACGTGAACGCTATGCAAGCATCATTACCAAAAGTTCGGAAGGTTTGCTGCGCATAATAAATGATATCCTGGATATCTCACGCATTGATAGCGGCGATTTAAAGATCATAAAAAAGCCGTTTGATTTAAATGATATGCTGGCCGATGTGTATACCGAGTATTCAACCCGTGCCATTGAAATGGAAAAGCGTGTGGAGATCAATCTAAAAGAACCGGATATTCAGGTGATGGTGGTTTCTGACGAGAGCAGACTCAGGCAGATTTTGAGCAATTTGCTCGATAATGCACTTAAATTTACCAGCCGGGGCAAAATTGAGTTTGGAATTTCCCGCATTTCAAAAAATAAAATAGAACTTTTTGTAAGTGATACAGGTATTGGAATTGAACCGGATAAGCTTGAGTTTATCTTTGACCGGTTCAGGCAGGCCGGCGATGACATCAGCAAGCTTTACGGGGGTACAGGCCTGGGCTTGACCATTGTAAAGCACCTTCTGCAATTATTGGAAGGGGATATAACTGTGGATTCTAACCTGGGTGAAGGGACAACATTTAGTTTTTTTATTCCCAATACCGAAAAAATAGATGGGGCTTTCAACAACAGCAAAAAATTTGAAACCCAGGAAAAACCTGAAAAAAAAAGCCATATTCTGCTGGTTGAAGATGACCCTGTGAGCCGTATGTTCATTGAAGAGGTGGTGCGTAAAAACGGCTACCGGATTACTTCTGTGGAACTTGGACAGGACGGATTGGAACTTGCCAGGAACAATCATTTTAAAGCCATTCTGATGGACGTGAGGTTGCCCGATTCAAACGGGCTGGAGATTGTACGGCAGATTCGGCAGTTTAACAGCGAAGTCTACATCATGGCACAAACAGCCTATGCCATGCCCGACGATCGTCAAAAAGCTTTTGATGCAGGATGCAATGAATTCTTGTCAAAACCGGTCAATGCCCAGGTGCTGTTGCAGAAGCTGGGCGGTCTGTGAGGCCTCCGTGTTTAAAGTGTTTCAGGAAAAAATTTCCAAATAATGGTGGCAATTGCCGGATTAAGCCTTATTCATTTCAATGGAAGTGAATACCGTAGTTAACCCGTATATAATGGCATAGATTCCAAATAGAATGATAATAGCCTGTGACCCTTCAAATGGATTGAAAAGCAATAAAAGACCGATTATCATCGATAAACCGCCATTTATCAGGAGTAGCCATCGTTTAAAAATCACATGCTTCAGGCGCTTGTAAGTAAGCAACAGCATTATGCCGGTAAACAGGGCCCAGATTCCAATGAAAATGGCAAATAAGGCAGCCACAGCTTCAGGGTAGACCAGAAAAAGAATACCAATAATCACATCAAACGAACCTTCCAGTAACCAGAATCCGGAGTTGGTGCGCATGGGGCGGTTAATTAAAGAGGCCGCGAATAAAAACAACCCGCCTACCAGGGCAAAAATACCGAACAACCGGATAATGGTAGTCAGGGTAATTTCAGGGTTAAAAACAGCAATCAGGCCAAAAACTATGGCCAGAGCACCTTTGAATGCAGTGAATGTCCATTTTTTAAGTAAACGTGTTTCCATATTGTTTTAT
>CAZZBU010000038.1:6986-8175 GCA_964652315.1 uncultured Bacteroidales bacterium | reverse complement strand
CAAACAAACATTGCACGGATTCCGGATGTTACTAATTCAAACGTGTATAAAAAACAGGAATTCGATGGATGCATTAAAAGAACAACTTTTTCAACTGGCCGGTGAGAATATCTATTCCAGATTTTTATTGGTAGGTGTTTCCATTGTGGCCGCTATGGTAATTTACGGGATATTTTATTTCATAGTCCGGAGGCTTACGCTTCGTAAGGATTATTTAATCAGCCCCAACGATTTAAAACTTATCCGGTATCCAACCATTTCCATTATGATATTAACCGGGATAAGCCTCTCCCTGAAATCTGCAGGATGGGGAGCGGACACATTCCCCGGGATGAATAAATTTCTTGTCATTATTATTATTGCAGGGGTGGCATGGCTGGCTATCCGTATTGTACATATTGCCCGCATTGTTGTGTTAAAAACCTATGATGTATCCACTGAAGATAACCTTTTAGCAAGAAAGGTTTATACCCAACTGAAAATCCTGGAACGGATAATTGACTTTATCATCATATTAATCTCCCTGGCCATCGCTTTAATGAGCATCGAACAAATTCGCCAGATCGGGGTGAGCCTGTTTGCTTCGGCCGGTGTGGCAGGCATTGTACTGGGGTTTGCTGCGCAAAAGGCCATTGGTACTTTATTGGCTGGTTTTCAAATTGCCCTAACCCAACCCATCCGACTGGATGATGTGGTAATTGTTGAAAATGAATGGGGTTGGATTGAAGAAATCAACCTTACCTATGTGGTTGTGCGCATCTGGGATAAACGGCGGTTGGTGCTTCCAACAACTTACTTTATTGACACCCCTTTTCAGAACTGGACCCGCAGTACCTCTGAGATTTTGGGAACAGTGTTTATTTATACCGACTATACCATGCCTGTTGGTCCTCTCCGGAAAGAACTTTCCAGGGTTTTACAGGAAT
Source organism: uncultured Bacteroidales bacterium (assembly GCA_964652315.1). Taxonomy (GTDB): domain Bacteria; phylum Bacteroidota; class Bacteroidia; order Bacteroidales; family JAAAOM01; genus CAZZBU01. The sequence continues at coordinate 7,249 of CAZZBU010000038.1, read as the reverse complement.
CGGAACACTGGGATAAACAGGTAGATGTATTGCAGGTTACGGATACCAATGAAAACGGCATGGAAATACGGGCGCTTATGAGTGCCCGGAACTCATCTATAGCATGGAATCTGAGGGTCGAGGTACGTGAAAAACTGATTAAATTTTTACAGGAAAACCATCCGGAATGCTTACCGCGCACAAGGGTTGAAATGTTACCTGAAAGGAAGAAAAAACAGAATAAAGAATGAAATATTTTCTCTTTAACCCTTTGCTTCGACCTG
>CAZZBU010000038.1:5044-6886 GCA_964652315.1 uncultured Bacteroidales bacterium | reverse complement strand
AATCCGGGTATTGCTAACTGTTTCTGTAGTTTGTGCAACATAATGATTATCAAAATCACTTCCAAAGGCAGCCTGGGTATACTCCAGTTCCCCGGCCACTCTGAATTTACCGCTGTTAAATATAATCCGCGGAGAAACCCTAAGCAGCGAAGCTATATTCGTACCAAAGCCGTATACCGGATTTGATGGTGATGACAGCACATCTTTAGTGCCCAGGTTCTCCAAATATCCGCCAAAAATCCCCACCTGAAATTTACTTCCGTTAGTCTCCACTTCACCCCAAACAGTAACATTGGTAAGCGGAGTGTAACTGTATTCGCCGGTCAGTGGATCCACAACCTCCTGCAGCGCAAAACCGCTGATGGACAATACATCAGAAATGTTTTCACCATACCGTCCCTGCAGTTTAATGGTTACGGGACTGGTGGTAACCTTACCAAAAGCGATGAGGGTAAGCCCGCTAACACCTTCAGTGGTTTTTTCGGGTTGCATACCTGTTGTTACCAGGCGCGGAACAATGCGTTTATAAGCAGCCCCCACACCAAATAATAATCCTTCCTGAATGTAATGTACCTGTGCATGCAGGTCAGGGATAACGGCGTTTCGCAGGTAATCAGGTGATGGCCCATTGGGGCCTCTGGATGCATGGTCGCGTTGCCCAAGCATTGCAGCAATAAAGCTGAATGTATTTCTGGTATGCGTAATCCTTAACTGGGGGTTGCGGGCAAAGGATTGCATGGGGACCCCGGAGTTAAATGATACGGTATTTGGAAAACAATCTGTTATAAAAAGTGGATTCCAGTACTGCCCTGTTAATATCTCAGTATTTTCCCAGTTAAGCCTGATAAGGGCATGGCGCATCCGGAATAGATTGATGTTATCATTGGCCTGGGCAAAAAAATCACCTTCAATAATACCCGAGGTCTTGGCCCCAAAGGCATCAGGACCGGTAATCTTTCCGGATAACCGGGTTTGGACGGCCAGAAAGTTATACTGTGCTTTGGCGTTAATGTCATCTCCATCAAAATCTTCATTTACCGGTGCAGGCCAGAATAAAAATTGTCCCTCCCGGGCACTTTCCGTTTGCCTGGTATCAAGGAAAAAATCATTTTTAACAAAACCAGAAAAGCTTATTCCAAACTTGGGTTCTTTCTCTTCTTGTGCTGATAAAGGGGTTAGGGTTAGTGCTAAACTCAGGGTTACTGCTGCTCCGATAAATTTTCTCATAAATTGTTTATTATAAAAATTATAAAATGTGCCTTTCTTTTTAATTTTGAAGGTACTCAGAACTGCGGTAAATACAAAATCCAAATTCAAAATATTCAAAAAAAACTGCCCTGAATGTTCTTTTTCAAAAGCAGCATGTATTTTCATTCACAATTGGTAATGAAGGGTTATTGCCTGAATCTAATGTTGTTGCAACAGATCTAAAAATTTTTTATCCAGCTTATGCCCGTACCAATCTTCATAAGCCACATCGGTTCTTCCTGAATCCAGAATACCAAAATCACCAATAAAGTTCCATAACCCGTACCCGATGTTGTTTTCAGGAAGAATGTCAAGCACATCACCAAACCATGCCAGGAATACATCATGTGGTGTCTCCCTCCAGCAGCCGCATTCGCCACAGTGCACCCCACAATGCCTTGTTTAGCAAGCTCAATCCAGGGTTTATACATTTCCTCCAGATTAGCCCGGCTAAAGTGTTTACCATCCATAACGCCCGGCCATTTTGGTTCAGGGGCATCATCCGGGTTTTCCCAAACCCAGGGCGCACGATAATGTGAGATGTAATGTGGGAAATACCCCCGGCAACTCTGGCCTATGTTCAGGTCTATTAAT
>CAZZBU010000038.1:0-4944 GCA_964652315.1 uncultured Bacteroidales bacterium | reverse complement strand
CAGGTTAAATCCTTTCCATCTTGGAAGACCGGTTTGGACTGGTTTCGAAGAGGCAAAAGCCTGCCTAGTAATGCCCGATAGTCCAATTGGAGATGCTGCTACCCTTGTCTTTTTAATAAAATCTCTACGATTAATCATTTTATAGCTAGTTAGTGTTATACTTTTTAAGCGAAAATCAAAAGTTAATTATAATAAATTTAATCCAATGCTCAAAATAAGCTGATTGTTGCGTAAATCGGTATTTAAAGAACGATTATCTATAGTAATGCTTTTTCCGAGCTTGCTTAAATTTCCTTCATATTTCAGGTCGATGCTTAAATCGCCCAGTTCGAGCCCGACACCTACCTGATAACCCACAGTAGAATTGTTGTAGTTTTGTTCTATTTCCTCCTGTAAGTCAACATTGCGGGCATCATCCGAAAGAAGAAAACTAAAAGCAGGTCCGGCCTGAATTCGAAAATTCTTATCAAAGGATTTTCCTAACATTATGGGAATATCCATCTTGTTATAAACCAGTTCACGAACATCAGTTTCATTTGTGCCTTCTTCAGTAATAAGGATATTGCCACCGGCAGAGGTGAACAGCAATTCGGGCTGAATTGACCAGCTTTTAATTTGTATTCGCCCAAACGCACCAATATGAAAACCAAGTTTTGCATCTCCGGTTTCATAGGTTACTGTCTGGTTACTGATAGTGAACCTTTCATCAACCTGAACTTTGGAGGAACTGACACCTATTCTGGGACCAAACCTTAAAAACTGGGCATTTAATTCCATCGTGGTTAAGGATAAGATGATTGTCGCGGTAAGAAATAACATTCGATTTTTCATTTTGATTCTATTTTGGTTATTAACATTAAAACTCTGCAGCATGTAACCTTATTGTCTTGTTTAGTTTTTATAATAAAATGACAATTAACAAGGTAAAAAGTTTCATTCCGGCTACAACCTTGAAAATGTAAGGCTTACTGACATGTTGTAATGCAATTTATTAATCGTTGTTGCAAAAATACTACTCAGATCGTGCTGGACAATAAAATCCAAATCCAGAATGGCTTTCTTCTGGGGCACGGTATTGGTAATGTGAACTTCTTTTAAACCGTATTTTTCATTTGCTTCAATGAACTTTTTAACCTCTTCATCCCTTATTTTGAAATGCGACACACCAACAAAGCATTCTTCAATCCCATATTTTGTATGTAGTGTCTTTACCGCATTCACAATGGAGTTACCAGTCACCGTTTCATCGTCAATAATGATGGCCCTTTTTTTGTCCTTTATTTCCCCGATAACCCCAATCAGGCTGGCTTTGCCGTTTGTTTGCCTGAATTTGCTGGAAATGGCATAAGGCAGTTCCATCTTATCTGCAAAATGTACCGTTGCTTTTGCCCCTCCGGCATCCGTCGACACTACGATGGTATCGTCTGAATTTTTAAACTCTGTAAAAGTTTGTTCAAATAAATCCAGCCCGCTTAATGCCACAAATTTAATATCAGGTTCATAAAAGCCATAAAGCGATAAGGTGTGCGGGTGGTAGGTCAGGTAAAGGTCAGCACCGGCTACCTTGAGCTGATCGGCAAAAAGGCTGGCCAGGGCTGATTCGCGTTTCATAAACGAAGGTTTGTCCTGCCTCGAATATGGCGAATAAGGCAAAACAACTGTTATTGTTTTAGCCCTGTGCGAACGGAGGGTGCGGATAACCTGGATTAGTTGCTGGATGTTATCACTTACGGTATTTGGCGTAATGTATTCGTGCGTGCTCTGAAAAACATAAGCATTGGCCCCAGCCACATGAATGGGCAGTCTGGGGCAGGACTCCCCGTCTGTAAATACCCGGGTCAGTGGCTCTTCGTATGTTCCTATCAGTGGCACCGAAATGGGAGAGGAATTGTTCTCCAGGTGTAAGGCTTCATATTCATTTCTGATATCCTGAGCAAGTTTTATCCCCGAATTGCAGCTCACAAAAAGTAACCATCCGTTTGGCCCGTCAAGGGCTTTTTCGCGCGATTGTGTATAGAAATCGTGCGTGGTGAAACTTTTACTCATCTGATTAGAAGCCATAAGAAATTGTTTTATAAAAAGTTTATATTTTCTTAACACAAAAATAAGATTTTAAGCCCAAAAAAAGAAGGTAAAAATCTAATCATAAATACACCTATGGATAATGGCTCAGAATTTCTAATTTTGGATCCTAAAACTCAAAACTATGGATATAAAATCATTCTGTAAGGAATTAGAATTAGAATTGCACGAAAGCATACTCGACTATTGGATAAAAAACACCCTGGATGAAGTCAATGGCGGGTTTGTCGGACAAATCACTTATGATAATATTATCAATCCTGAAGCCGACAAAGGATGCATTCTTAATTCAAGGATTCTGTGGTCCTTCTCAGCTGCCTGCCACATGTTTAAACGCAAAGAATACCTGGCAATGGCTGACAGGGCGTATGATTATTTCATTAATCATTTTATTGACAACCAGTATGGAGGCACCTACTGGATGCTCAACAGCAAAGGGAAACCTGTGGATGACAGCAAACAGATATACGGTCAGGTTTTTTCCATTTATGGACTTTCAACTTACTATCAGGCTACTAATAATGAAGAGGCGCTAAGGAAAGCCATCGACCTGTATTATTTGGTACAGAAGCACAGCTATGATTCCCAAAAAGATGGGTATATGGATGCTTTCTCCAGAACCTGGGAAGCAACCGATTATTCCATGATTAACCCTTCAGGGCCAATTTCACCAAAAACCATGAATACCCACCTTCATGTGCTGGAAGCCTATACACAATTATACCGGGTTTGGCAAGATGAAGGATTAAAAAAACAACTAAAAGGGCTTATCCGAATACATCTCGATAAAATAATTAATAAAGACACCAATCATTTTGATTTGTTTTTTGAGCGTGACTGGAACCCAACGTCAGATATTATTTCTTTTGGACATGACATTGAGGGGGCCTGGCTGATGAATGAAGCAGCTGAAGTTTTGGGCCAGGAAAGTTTGATAAAAGAAGTACAGCAGGCTGCCTTAAAAATGGCCGATGCAGTTTTAAAAGAAGGGATCGCGCCGGATGGAAGCCTGCTCCACGAAGGACAAGACAATAAAATTATTGACAGTGACAGGCACTGGTGGCCACAAGCCGAAGCTATGGTGGGTTTTGTTGATGCCTATCAAAAAACAGGTAACGAAAAATACCTGAATGCAGCCCAGAAAGTGTGGGGGTTTATTAAAAAGCACCTGATGAATCCAACCGGTGAATGGTATTGGAGTGTGGATGAAAACTACACAAAAAATACTGTGGATGATAAAGCCGGCCCCTGGAAAGCCCCATATCATAATTCCAGGGCCTGTATGGAAATTATTCATCGGTTAAAATAATTATTCCGCTTAACCAGATATTTATAATTGCAAATTAATTCAATTATATTTACGTACATTTTTTTGTGTAAATAATGCTTTTATCATGAAGACTAATAACTACTGCCTGCCAAAATGGTTTTTTCTACTGTTTTCCGTTTTTTTTGCATGTTGTTTTTTATCTCTCAAACCAGGATTTTCGCAGCACCCTGACTGGGAAAATCCTGCTGTTTACGAACGCAACCAAACCATGCCCCATGTACCATTAACCCCTTTTGCAAAAATTGAGGATGCAGCAGCTAACAACAAAGAGGCCTGTGAATATTATCTTTCATTAAACGGCACCTGGAAATTTCACTGGGCTGAGACTCCCGAAAAGGCACCAGAAGATTTTTATTCTCCGCAATATGATGTTTCAGGGTGGGATGAAATACCTGTGCCCTCTAACTGGCAAATGGAAGGATATGGTTACCCAAAATTCAGAAACATAACACTTGAATTTCCCAGCAACCCGCCCATGGTGCCTGATTATTTTAACCCGGTTGGTTCCTACAAACGCACCTTTGTTTTGCCGCAGAATTGGGATGGACGCCAGGTGTTTCTTCACTTTGAAGGGATAAAATCAGCAGCTTATGTCTGGATAAATGGCAAAGAAGCAGGCTATAACGAAGGTGGATTTGAACCCGCTGAGTTTGATGTGACACCTTTTCTCCTGCCCGGAGAAAATACCATAGCCGTGAAAGTGCTGCGCTATTCGGATGGTTCCTATATCGAAAACCAGGATATGTGGCGATTGTCCGGCATTTACAGGAGCGTTTATCTTTTTTCTGCTCCTCCGTTACATATCCGCGATTATTATGTATACACCGATTTCGATAATGCTTATGTGGATGCTACCCTGCATGTAGAATTGGAGATGATTAATTATTCGGACGAAAACCTGAGGGGGTATACTTTACAGGCTGAATTGCTGGATATGGACCAGCAGAAAATCGACCATAAACGCATGCAGAAAAGGCTGCGGCTTGCTTCTCAAAGCATTGAAAAAATCGCCTTTGAAACTGAAATTGAAGCACCTGAACAGTGGTCTGCCGAATCTCCCAATTTGTATTATTTGCGCCTTAGTCTGACAGACGGGGATGATAACATGGTGGAGGTTTATCAGCCAAAAATCGGATTCCGGGAAACTGAAGTAAAGGGACAGGCAGTCTATGTAAACGGACAACCCGTAAAATTCAACGGTGTGAACAGCCATGTGCATCATCCTGAGACGGGCAAAACCATGGATATGGAAACCATCCGGAAGGATTTTGAACTGATGAAACAGTTTAACATCAACCTGGTACGTTTTTCACATTATCCGCCAAATACTGAGTACCTGCAACTGGCTGATGAGTATGGCCTTTATGTGGTTGATGAAACCGGTGATGAATGCCATGGAAACATTTATTTGTCTGAAGACACAGCATGGAGAGCTGCCTTTGTTGACAGAGCACGTAAGATGGTTATTCGCGATCGCAATCATCCTTCCATCGTATTCTGGAGTGCAGGAAATGAAGCCGGGAATGGTAAAA
>CAZZBU010000037.1:0-29519 GCA_964652315.1 uncultured Bacteroidales bacterium | reverse complement strand
TAACAAGAAAAATACTAGAATGAGGAATTTTTTTTATTTTCTAACAATATGTTTAGTTGGGTTTTCGTGCAGCCCTGGAACCCAAAAGGATTGCACTGATGATGTGGTTGACCGGAGAGGCAAAATAAAACCATGGGCCAGAGGCGCCTGGGAGACAAACGAGTACAGAAATGTGTTCCTTGAAGCCGGTTATCTGCAGGATGAAATTGATGCTAAACTCGGGAAAGCTTATTACGATCTTTTCGAAGGCCCCAATAAGATCTATTTTGAGGTTGGTGATTCTATGGGATATGTCTCAGATTTGAAGAACCATGATGCCCGTACAGAAGGAATGTCATACGGGATGATGGTTGCCGTTCAATTTGGTAAAAAGGATGTGTTTGACCGGATTTGGCGCTATAGCAAACATTATATGCAACATCAGGGAGGACCGCGTGATGGATATTTTGCCTGGTCGGTAAAACCTGAAACCGGGGAGCATAATTCAAAAGGGACTGCATCCGATGGTGAATTGTATTATGTCACTGCTTTGCTATTTGCTTCAAATCGCTGGGGCAATGATTCTGGCATAGATTATTATGCTGAGGCCCGCCGTATACTTGATGCCATGTGGAGTAAAGATGGTTCAGAAGGCATAAACAATATTCTAAATGTGGAGCATAAGCAAATCTCTTTTGTGCCGGAAAGTGATCGCTACCATTTTACGGATCCTTCTTATCATTTGCCAGCATTTTTTGAAATATGGGCAGAATATGCCAACGACGGACATGAGAAATTTTACCGCGATTGTGCCGACACAGCAAGGGTTTTTTTACACCGGGCCTGCCACCCGGTAACAGGGCTGAACCCTGATTATGCCACATACGGTGGAGAACCACTTGAGAATGATAAAAGACACTCGGCGTTTCGTTATGATTCATGGCGTGTGCCTATGAATATTGCCATGGATTATTCCTGGTACGCTGAAGATGTAGAATGGCAACAGGATTATGCCAAGCGGTTCCAAAATTTTTTATATTGTCAGGGTATTGATACTTTTGTGGATCAATATGAAATTGATGGTACCCGTCCGGAGTGGATTCTGGCTGCCGGAGGTTACCAGAAACTACGTCATTCTCTTGGGCTGGTTGCCACATCCGCTGCTGCCTCCATTATGGGTACGCAGGCAAAAAGCTGGCATTTTGTTGATGCTTTATGGGACGCCAGACTGGAACCTTATGAAGACGGCTATTTTGATCCATATTATGATGGATTGTTATACCTTTTTAGCCTAATGCATCTCAGTGGCAATTACCGAATAATAAAGCCCGAAGTCAATGAATAATTCATCTTTTAACAGGTTATAGAATGAAACGATCTATCATTTTTTTCATAGGGATTACTTTGTTTTGTAATGCCTCCATTCAGGCTCAAAATCCATTTATCATGGATCAATTTACAGCTGATCCGACTGCAAGGGTTTTTGAAGGTAAAATTTATGTATATCCCTCGCATGATATTAATTGTGGTACCAACTGGTTTTGCATGCAGGATTATCATGTTTTTTCCTCAGAAAACCTGGTTGACTGGACTGATCATGGCGTGATTGTGCACCAGGATGATGTTGATTGGGTGGATGCCAGCACCAATACCATGTGGGCCCCGGACTGTTATGAAAAAAACGGAAAATATTACTTTTATTTCCCTGCAATCGCCGATTCTACCAAAGGGGTAAAAGGAAGATCCATTGGTGTGGCAGTTTCTGATAAACCATACGGTCCGTTTGTGCCTGAAAAGAAACCCATCGAAGGCGTTCGGGGAATCGATCCGAATGTGTATATAGATCATGACGGACAGGCTTATTTGTACTGGGCTGCACATTCAGTCCTGGTTGGTGCCAGGTTGGCAGACAATATGCTCGAATTAGCCAGTGAACCCCAGGTGATCGAAACTTTACCCGGTGGGTTCAAGGAAGGCCCTTTTTTATTTGAGCGAAATGGAATATACTATTTTACATTTCCACGGGTAATTGAACACACAGAGGCTCTTGTGTATGCCACGGGAGATAATCCCATGGGACCATTTGAATACCAGGGCATCATTATGGATGAGCACCCTTCCAGATGCTGGACAAACCACCATTCCATTGTGGAATATGAGAATCAGTGGTACCTGTTTTATCATCATAATGACCTGTCCCCTGATTTTGATAAGAACCGTTCAATTCGGGTGGACAGCCTGTCTTTCAATGATGACGGAACAATTCACAAGGTTACTCCTACATTAAGAGGTGTTGGCCTTACTAATGCTGCCAATAAAATCCAGATAGACCGATACTCAGGTATAAGCAGTAAGGGAGCATCCATTGCTTTCCTTGATACCACGGATACTTTTAAAGGGTGGAAGACAGTCCTGAGTAGTAGAAAGGCCGGGGTTTCTTATAATAGCGTGGATTTTGGAAAGGGTGATTTTAAAACTTTAAAGGCAAGGTCTTTATCAGAAAAGGGTGGGACTATTGAATTAACTACCGGAAATGGCAATACAATAACCATCGAAATTCCTTCCAGCAGGGAATGGCAAATTGTTACTAAAGATCTAAGCAATATGCCCTCAGGTATTCAGAATATTCATATTAGGCTGAAAGACGGGGGGCAGGTTCAAATTGATTGGATCCGGTTTGAATAAGATTTTACTGCTTCAGATTTTTGTACGATGCATAATGTAACAAGGTAATCCCCAATCAATTGTTGCATTGTGCATTAGTATTTATCATCTGATTCTTTTTTATAGGCATATTTCCACTGAAAACGGGCTTCTTGTTCCTTTTCATCATCATCTTCATCTTCTTCCTCTTCGTCCAGCCATTCGGGCACCTGTTTTTGAGGCCCGTACTTTCTAAACCAGAATGCAAGGATAATGCCTGTGAGGGCCCCCATGAGGTGCGATTCCCAGGAGTTTTCTTCAATAATGGGCAAAACTCCCCAAACCATGCTTCCATAGAGAAAAGCCACCATAAGTGATATGGCCATTAATCCCCGGTGCTTACGGATGATGCCGCTTACAAATAAAAAGGTGCCCAGTCCGTATATAATGCCACTGGCCCCGATATGGTAGGCCGGACGTGCCAACAGCCATACCCATATTCCGGTAAACATGATTGTCAGGAAGAATACCCAATAGGCTACATCCCGATAGAAATAAAAGGTAGTGGTTCCCAAAATTAACAATGGAATGGAATTATTGAACAGGTGCATGAAATCACCGTGGATAAAAGGAGATAAGAAAATTCCTCTTAATCCGAAAATTTCACGGGGATATAATCCATACCTGGCCAGTTCAAGCCCTTCTTCAAGTTCTATGATTTTCACCATCCAGAGGATGGATACGAACAGAAAAGGAAAAAGGAAACTGTTCCATATTTTGTGTAGTTCTGCTTTTTCCATTTCTTAAACGACCATAACAACACAATTTTTGTTTGAGGTCAATGCTAATATTTATTTTCAATATATAATTTCAGGTTTTCCAAGCCCTGTTCATAACTGTCCGAGAGGCTTGATTTGATTAGGATGCCTGATAGGCGGCTAAAAGGATAGGAAGCATCGGATTTAAACTGCCAGGTTATTTTCGTATTTCCTTCCTCTGTGCGTTCAAGAAGCCAGATATCTTTGGCTTCGGCCTTGCGGGGCTCATAAAACTCCAGTTTATTGGTAATGGATTCGTAGGTATTAATTTCTACAATGGTTAATTTTCCTTTGCCAATGATATCACCATTCCATGTCCACTCATGTCCCACAGTTCCTGGCTCTCCGGTTATGGTTGTTTCAGCATCGGGTTCCATTTCAAGCCATGGGCTCCATTGTTTATAGACATTGAAATTTGTTAAATCATCGAATATTATTTCCAGTGGCCGCTCAACTACAACGATTTTTTCAACTACAGTAGTGGAGGGTAAAAACAAAGGCACAACCAATAAAAGTGCGACCAGTATACCAACAATGACTCCGACAACTTTAAGTGCTTTCATATCTAGTTAAGTTTAAATGATTAATAATTGACCAATTTATGAAGAAAAAAAATTGAAACCAATTGAAGGGATGGAAATTGAAGTCATTACCAACTTATGCTGGAAAGGGTAGGTAAAAAAAAGTCCGGAAAATAATTCCGGACTCTTATTACTTGTTTTTATTATTCTCTGGCCTTAGTTTTCTGACCGTAGCACCGGCCTGCCACATTTCAGACTCGCGAAGTTCCTTAAGTTCTTCTTCCAGCTTAACGCGATAGTCGGGTTGACTGTTGGAGTCAATTGAACGTTGTGCTTCTTCGCCTTTGGCAACCTTTGCGTAAAGGTTTTCGAAAACAGGCTCAACTGCATCACGAAATTTTTTCCACCAATCAAGTGCTCCACGTTGTGCTGTTGTTGAACAGTTGGCATACATCCAATCCATACCGTTTTCAGCTACCAGCGGCATCAGGCTTTGGGTGAGTTCTTCGACCGTTTCATTAAAAGCTTCTGAAGGGGTATGGCCATTTTTACGTAACACATTGTACTGGGCAGCAAAAATACCTTGAATGGCACCCATTAAAGTTCCACGCTCTCCTGTAAGGTCACTGTAAACTTCATTCTTGAAGGTAGTTTCAAACAAATAACCCGAACCTACTGCAATACCCAAAGCAATCACTCTGTCTCTGGCCCGGCCCGTGGCATCCTGGAAGATGGCATAGCTTGAATTTAATCCTTTACCTTCTACGAAAAGCCGGCGCAGGCTTGTCCCCGAACCTTTAGGCGCAACCAGGATCACATCCACATCTTCAGGTGGAATAATGCCTGTACGTTCTTTATAAGTAATGCCAAATCCATGAGAAAAATATAATGCTTTTCCTTTAGTCAGGTGTTTTTTTACTGTAGGCCATACCTGAATTTGAGCTGCATCAGACAGCAAATAAACGATTATGGTCCCTTTTTCCAATGCTTCTTCGATCTCAAAAAGATCTTTACCAGGAGTAAATCCATCAGCCACTGCTTTATCCCATGATTTTGACGGTTTGCGCTGACCCACAATAACGTTAATGCCATTGTCCTTAAGGTTCAGGGATTGGCCCGGTCCCTGAACACCATAACCAATTACAGCTACGGTTTCATCTTTCAGGATTTCCTGAGCTTTTTTTAATGGAAATTCATCGCGGGTAATGACGTTTTCTTCTACTCCGCCGAAGTTTAATTTTGCCATGATGTTAAATTTGTTTTGATATTATTAAATTCTGTTTTCGTCTATGTCTTTCAGGTATTTGGAAAACAGCTCCTTGCTAAGCTTTGTTATTGCTACCCTCCCTGAACGTGTAAACTGTTTTACGCCAAATTTATCCAATTCGCGGAACAATTCCTGAGTTTCAGCTTTATGTCCGGTTTTTTCAATTACCGTATATTCACGTGTAACTTCCAATATCCGTGCATTATGTTTCCTGATAGTCTCCTCAAGTATTGTGCTGTCCACCAAAGCTTCTGTAGGAACCTTATATAAAGCAATCTCCTGATGTATGATTTCTGATTCAGGATGATAAAAGGCCTTAAGCACTTCTACCAGCTTTTCAATCTGTTTGACTACTTTCTCAACCATTTCTTTGGTAGTGTTTACGACAATGGTGAACTTATGAATACCTTGAATGGCTGATTCAGACACCGTAAGACTTTCGATGTTTACTTTTCTTCGGGTAAAAACAATGGTTATTCTGTTAAGAAGCCCTATATGGTTTTCCGAAAATGCAGTTATTGTATATTCTTGTACCATGATTATATAATTTTTTAGAATCTTTTATAATTATTCAGTGCCCAACATTACTTCCGAAACTGAAGCACCGGTAGGTACCATTGGAAATACATTATCTTCTTTTTCGATATCAACTTCAAGTACATAAGGTCCCTTGTGCTGCAACATTTCGCTAACAGTTTTATCGAGGTTATCTCTTTGGTCAACCCGTTGTGATTCAATTCCAAAGGCATTGGACAATTTCACAAAATCAGGATTGAGGAGTTTTGTTGATGAATATCTTCTTTCGAAAAACAATTGTTGCCACTGACGAACCATTCCGAGGAATTTATTATTCAGAATGATTACTTTAAGGTTGGCCTGTGTCTGAAAAATCGTACCTAATTCCTGCATGGTCATCTGAAATCCACCATCGCCAACAATGGCTACAACAGTTTTGTCAGGTTGTCCGATCTGGGCGCCAAATCCGGCTGGAAGTCCGAAACCCATGGTGCCGAGTCCGCCTGAAGTAACAAAGCTTCTCGAACTGTTAAATTTAGAATAGCGCGAAGCAATCATCTGATGTTGACCCACATCGGTAACAATGATGGCATCACCATTGGATTGTTCATTGATTCGCCGGATAACCTCGGCCATGGTAATTCCAACTTTAGAGGGGCGTAAATCTTTTTCGATAACCTTTTCGAATTCAATTTTATCCAAATCGCGGAATTCCTGTACCCAGCTGTCATGTGATTTTTTTTCTACCAGTTCGGTAAGCAGTGGGAGGGATGTTTTTACATTACCCAGCACTGGGATCTCAGCTTTCACATTTTTGTTAATTTCAGCCGGGTCAATTTCGAGATGAATCACCTTTGCCTGTTTGGCATAACGGCTAAGATCACCTGTTACCCGGTCATCAAAGCGCATTCCAATGGCAATCAGCACGTCGCATTCATTGGTCTTCAGGTTGGGAGCGTAGTTTCCATGCATGCCCAGCATACCCATGTTCAGCGGATGATCTGTTGGCAGCGCAGAAAGGCCCAGCAAGGTCCATGCAGCGGGAATGCCTGATTTTTCAACAAAAGTACGAAATTCTTCTTCAGCATTTCCGAGTATAATACCTTGGCCAAAAAGGATATACGGTTTTTTGGCAGCATTGATTAAATCTGCAGCTTCCTGAATTTTTGTTTTATCAACTTCTGGTTGCGGTCTGTAGCTTCTTATCCTTGTGCATTTTTGATACCTGAAATCCAGGCTACCAAACTGCGCGTCTTTGGCAATGTCGATAACAACTGGACCCGGGCGACCTGATTTGGCAATAAAGAATGCCTCAGCAAAGGCTTTAGGAATGTCCTGTGGTTTATTAACCAGGATGTTCCATTTTGTGATGGGCATGGTAATGCCAACTACATCGGTCTCTTGAAAAGCATCCGTACCCAAAAGCATGGAAGCCACCTGTCCGGTAATACATACCAGTGGGGTTGAATCAATCATGGCATCAGCAATCCCGGTTGTAAGGTTTGTGGCTCCGGGGCCTGAGGTTACCATGCACACACCTACTTTACCGGTTACACGGGCATATCCCTGAGCTGCATGAACAGCACCCTGTTCATGCCGGACAAGAATATGACGGATTTTATCTTCATACTTCATAAGGGAGTCATACACCGGCATGATGGCTCCACCGGGATATCCAAAAATGGTATCAACTCCTTCTTCAATCAGTGAAAGCATCACTGCTTCTGAGCCGCTAACTTTAATTGTTTTTTCATTTTCCATAATTATCTGGGCTTGTTATGTTACATCTTTTTATTTATTAAATAACTCGTATGGCCCCTTTGTCTGCCGAGGTCACATGTTCGGCATATATTTTAAGGGCTTTTGAAACTTCCCTTTCTCTTGGCCCTGGTTGAAAAGCCCTGTCGCCTTTTTCCAGTTCCTGCTGACGCCGTTTGTTGAGTTCATCACTGCTTAACGACACATTGATTGCTCGATTGGGAATATCAATTTCAATTATATCACCGTCTCTGACTAATCCGATAGCACCACCGGCTGCCGCTTCTGGCGATACATGGCCAATCGACAATCCGGATGTGCCACCGGAAAACCTCCCGTCAGTTACCAGGGCACAGGATGCTCCCAGCCCTTTTGATTTAATGTATGATGTTGGATATAACATTTCCTGCATACCAGGTCCCCCCTTGGGTCCTTCATAGCGTATAATGACTACATCGCCAGCTATGATTTCATCATTAAGGATAGCTTCACAAGCTGAATCCTGTGATGCGAAAACCCGGGCCGGACCTGAAAACTTTAAAATGGAATCGTCAACTCCTGCAGTTTTAACCACGCAGCCATCTTCAGCAATATTTCCAAACAAGATGGCTAGTCCTCCGTCAGGATTATAGCAATGCTTCATTTCTCTGATGCATCCGTTTTTCCTGTCAAGGTCAAGCGAGTCGTACATTTTACGTTGCGAACCCATACGGAGATTTTTTATTCCGGCAGGTGAACTCAGAAATAATTCTTTGGCTTCGTCACTTGGGGCTTTGCCATTCACATCATATTTGTAAATGGCTTCTTTGAGGGTCATGTTATCAACCCTGTTCACCTGGGTATTTAATAACCCTCCTTTATCCAGCTCACCCAGGATACCGATTATACCGCCAGCGCGGTTTACATCTTCAATATGATAGTCAGAATTGGGCGATACTTTACAAAGTACCGGTATTTTTCGTGACAAAGCATCAATGTCATTCATGCTGAAATCAACCTCGGCTTCACGGGCAATAGCCAGGATATGTAATACCGTGTTGGTTGAGCCGCCCATGGCCACGTCCAATGCCATCGCATTCATAAATGCATCACGGGTGGCAATGTTGCGGGGCAATACTTTTGTGTTTCCATCTTCGTAATATTCACGTGTGATCTTAACCAGTTGTTTCGCAGCTTTTTCAAATAATACCTTCCGGTTAATATGTGTGGCCAGGATGGTACCGTTTCCGGGAAGTGCCATGCCAAGGGCCTCATTCAAACAGTTCATGGAGTTGGCTGTGAACATTCCGGAGCAGGAACCGCAGGTGGGACAGGCTTCCTGTTCAACCTGATACAACTCGCTGTCAGAGATGTTCTGATCAACGGCCATAACCATAGCGTCGACCAGATCGTATTTCTTTTTGCCTACCTTACCGGCTTCCATGGGGCCACCGGATACAAAAATGGTTGGAATATTTAAGCGCATAGCAGCCATAAGCATGCCAGGTGTGATTTTATCGCAATTGCTTATGCAAATCAGTGCATCTGCACGGTGTGCATTTACCATATATTCTACACTATCTGCAATAAGATCACGCGAAGGAAGCGAATAAAGCATACCGTCATGTCCCATAGCAATGCCGTCATCAACAGCAATGGTGTTGAATTCAGCAGCATAACAGCCTTCCTGTTCGATGATTGTTTTTACCATTTGTCCGATTTCATGGAGGTGGGTGTGGCCCGGAACAAACTGTGTAAATGAATTGGCAATGGCAACAATGGGTTTACCAAACTGTGTGTCTTTCATTCCGGCTGCCCGCCATAATGATCGGGCTCCGGCCATCCGCCGGCCTTCGGTGTTTGTTGCGCTCCTTAAAGGTATTTTCATAATATTGTTCATTAAATTGAGAAAGCCATTCTTGAGGTAAGAATGGCTTTCAATCATTTTGTAATATCTTTATACTACCATCCTCACCTCAGCATCTTTAGAATGCTAACCACGACTAGTACGACGAGGACGATAATGTTTATTATCATTGCTTGAATTATTTTGGGCAAATATATGGATAAAATGATTGTAATTACAAGAAAAAACCGAAAAAAATGATTTTTCGCATGTTTTTTAACGTTAAAAGCGGATTCCGTATTAAAAATTTTTTAGTTTAAATTATTGTTACAGTTGTTTTTACTTCTTCTTAAAGGAGAACATAAATTCTTGTTCTGGTAACTGATATTTTTTACGGGTTTCCTCATCCAGCTCATCCACATAATTTTTTTCATCGATAACAAAACCAGCCTTTTTTAATATTTCCGGGTAATCCAGGCCAAAAACCCGTAAATGATCGTATTGACCGAAAACTCTCTCCCTATCCTTGGTTGAAGTAATAGAATCATCTTCAAAGGTTTCCTCTCGTGAAAAATCAACGGGAACCTGAAGGATAGCATATCCTCCTCTTTTAAGAACCCTGATAATTTCCGAAATGGCGCGGTACAAATCTTCCACATGTTCCAGCACATGATTACAGATAACCACATCAAACGTGTTGTCATCAAAGGGCATTTTTTGTACATCCAGTTTGTAATCGGCTATGGGTGATTCCATATCGGCTGTATAATACTCCAGTTTTTTTAATTTACGAAACCGTTCCTCAAACGATTGTTCCGGAGCAATATGCAATACTTTCTTGGGGGCAAGAAAAAAATCCGTGCGGTTTTTTAAATACAACCATAATAACCGGTGCCGCTCAAGAGATAAACAATTTGGACATAAGGCATTATCTCTGATAGTATGATATCCGTATGGCATGAAACTCCTGAATGATTTTTCACAAACCGGACAGGTATACTTGTTTCCTTTGTAATAAATAGCAGTAACCTTACGAACAAGGTAACTTAAGCGAATTAGGTATTTTCGGGGGATGTGGTTTAAAAAAAACCGGATTATTTTTTTCATTTTCTGGATACTCTACTTATTTCGATACAAAGATAGGTAAGCAAATGAATTTTTCAGACTAAAACATATCCCTTAGGTAAAACTCCTGTCATTTCATCGATTATTCTATTTTTGTAAAAAAATGAATCTGTTTAATGAGTAATTTTAAAACATCAATACACAACATTAAGGCCTTTGCTTTTGATGTTGACGGAGTATTTACAAATGGCGAAGTATATCTTCATCCTGATGGGGACATGATGCGGGCTATGAATATCAAGGATGGGTATGCTGTTCAGTATTGCGTGAAACAAGGATATCCTGTTGCAATCATTACCGGTGGCAGCTCACCGATGGTGAAGAAAAGATTTGAAAATCTTGGGATTACTGATATTTATATGGGTTCGCATCATAAGATGGATAATCTGGAGGATTTTATTTATAAATATGGTCTTCAATACGAAGAAATATTGTATATGGGTGACGACATACCGGATTTTGATGTAATGAACAGGGTAGGAGTTGCCACCTGTCCTTGCGATGCTGTACCTGAGATAAAATCAGTAGCGACCTATATTTCTGATAAACCCGGCGGCGGAGGCTGTGTGCGTGATGTTATTGAACAGGTCCTGCGCCTGCACCATAAGTGGATGGGCGACGGAGCTGTGCAATGGTGATTTGAAAGATTGAATTATAAGGAATAAAAGTATAATTTAGAGAGGAAAAGGCATAATGTTTTTGACTTAAAAAGTTGAATCATTATTAATTGACAACAAGAAATGTGGAATTTTTTAAAGCTTATTCGGATACAAAATCTTTTAATTATTGCCCTGACGCAATACATGGTCCGGTACATGGTGGTTGAACCTTATCTCAAACACCACGGCCTTGCTCTTCAGTTCAGTAGTTTTCATTTTCTGCTTCTTGTGCTCGCAACCATGTTTATTGCAGCTGCAGGTTATATCATCAATGACTATTTCGACAGGAAAACAGATTTGCTTAACCGACCGGAAAAAGTATTAGTTGGTAAAAGCATTCGCCGGCGAGTGGCGATGGTGTTGCACCAGGTGTTTAGCATAATTGGAGTTATTATAGGTTTTTATATTGCTTATTATATAGGGTACATCTTTATAGGGATTGTTTTCCCTTTAATTGTAGGGATCCTGTGGTTTTACTCAACAACGTACAAACGGCAGTTGATCATTGGCAATGTGATTGTTTCCCTTCTTACGGGATTGGTACCCCTAATGGTCATACTTTTTGAAATACCTCTGCTTAACCAGAGCTACGGTCGATATCTTTTACTGAATGCTATTTCTTTCAGGTATATTATTTTTTGGACGGTGGCACTGGCTGGTTTTGCTTTTTTATTGAACCTGGTACGGGAAATTGTAAAGGATGCCGAAGATTTCGAAGGAGATGCTGCTTTTGGCCGCAACAGTATTCCCATTGTGTTTGGTACAACCTGGACCAAAATAATTGTTGCGTTTTTACTCGGGACCACGGCTTTAGGAGTAAGCCTGCTATCGGTCATATTTTTCATTGCTAAAATGGAACCTGCACAGATGTGGATTCCTTTATTGTACAACACGCTTTTTATCCTTATGCCTATATTGTTTGCAATGGTATGGGTAATACGGGCGTCAGATAAGAAGGATTACTTCGTTGCCAGTCAGATAATAAAAGTGGTTATGCTTTGTGGGATATTTTTTAGCATATTTATACGATATTTTTTTGTAGGATAATGATTATTGATAAACTCAGGGATTATAAAATTATATTGGCATCGCAGTCACCCCGGCGTAGCCATTTATTGCGGGAGGCAGGAATACATTTTGAAATTTCCCCCAAAGTGGAAATTGAAGAGAGCTATCCATTCGGATTGACACCCGAAGAGATTACCATCTACCTGGCCGAACTGAAGTCCAATGTTTATTCAGAATACCTTAACGATTCTCAAGTAATTTTGATCACAGCGGATACCATCGTTTGGCAGGATAACCAGGTGATTGGGAAGCCTGAAAGCTATCAGGATGCATGGAATAAACTAAAAAAGCTTTCGGGAGATGAACATGTTGTTTATACAGGGGTGTGTTTGCGGACCGCAAACAGGAAACACAGCTTTTCTTCTAAATCTGTGGTTGTATTCGATGAACTTGAAGATGAAGAAATTACCTATTATCTTGAAAAATATAAACCCTATGACAAAGCTGGTGCTTATGGTATACAGGAATGGATAGGGTACATCGGAATTAAGGAGATACAAGGCTCGTTTTATAATGTTATGGGATTGCCCATTCACCAATTATATGTTGAATTAAAAAGGCTTATTAATGGATAATTTTACGAGGATGAATAAGAGGTGCATTAGTGTATTAGTTTTATCGCTGTTGATGTTGGCACCAAACTATGGTGGTGAAGGAATGTGGTTGCCACTCCTGCTAAAGAAATATGCAATAGAAGACATGAAGGCGCAAGGTTTTCAATTGTCCGCCGAAGATGTGTTTTCTATGAATCAATCGAGCCTCAAAGATGCAGTGGTAATTTTTGGTGGTGGGTGCACCGGAGAATTGATTTCAGATAAAGGATTGCTCATAACAAACCATCATTGTGGATACAGCAATATTCAATCGCATAGCTCAGTTGAAAGCGATTATCTTACCGATGGATTTTGGGCTATGAACCAGGAGGAAGAGCTTTCTAATCCTGGCCTGACTGTCCGTTTTCTGGATAGCATTGCTGATGTAACCTCACATATGCTCGACGGTCTGGAAAATGATCTTTCGCAAACCGAAAAAAATGCCATCATCCGCATGAGATCCATGCAACTTGTGGATGAGTTTACAAATGGTGATGAGTTTAAAGATGCGGTGGTACGACCTTTTTTTTATGGTAAACAATACTTTCTGTTTATTTATACGGTATACAAAGATGTTCGTCTGGTAGGCGCTCCACCTTCTGCTATTGGTAAGTTTGGAGGTGACACCGATAATTGGATGTGGCCCCGGCATACCGGTGACTTTGCAATTTTCAGAGTCTACGCCGATGAGAATAATAAACCTTCCAATTTCTCTCCGGACAACGTTCCCTATAAGCCCAAACGACATTTTGAAATATCCATGAAAGGATATGAGGAAGGGGATTTTACCATGGTGTATGGTTACCCCGGAAGCACAGAACGTTACCTGCCATCCTATGCTGTTGAAACCTTATTAGAGAATGAACTGCCTTTTAAGATTAGTGTCCGGGATGCACGCCTGAAGATTATGGCTGAAAAGATGGAAGAGGATCCTGCTATTCGAATTCAGTACGCTTCCAAATATGCCGGTGTAAGCAATGCCTGGAAAAAATGGCAGGGAATGATCCGTGGTTTGGAAAGGTATGAGGCCTTAGAGAAAAAACAACAACAGGAGAAGGCATTTATAACTTGGGCCGAATCTGATCCCCAACGGAAAAAACTTTACGGTACCTTAATCGCAGAGTTTGAGGAAGCATACAAGCAATATACCGATTATAACATGGCTGTTTCCACACAGTATGAAATTATTTATGCTTCAGAATTGTTAAGGCAGAGTGCAGGTTTTGCCTACCTGGTCCGATTATATAATGCCGATGAAACAGATCAAGCCAACGAAATCAGGGAAAGGATAATACGTCACCAACCAGGGTTTCTTAAAAACTATCATGTGGAAGTTGACAGGCAAATCCTGCCCGAATTACTGGAAGCTTATACAGAACATATTGATGCAAAATTCTGGCCGCAATCACTTACCCGGGCTTATGACAGGTATGAAGGGGATATGGATGCTTATGCCGGGTATATTTATAACAATACGTTGTTAATTGACAAGGAAGATACTGATGAGCTGTTAAATAAACTTAATTCAAAAACTATAAAAAAACTCCAAAAAGATCCTGCAGTTATTCTTTTTACAGATTATCTGGAACTTTTTGAGAAAGAAGTTTTACCGCCATATCAGAAAATCAGGCTTACGCTCGACAGCCTTCAAAGTGTGTACATGCAAGGATTATTATCAATGCATCCTGATAGTATTTTCTCCCCGGATGCCAATGGTACACTCAGGGTTGCCTATGGCGAGGTAGGTGGTTACAAACCCCTTGATGCTGTTACATATAAGTATTATACAACCCTCAATGGCGTCATCGAAAAAATCGATCCTGATATTTACGATTATAATGTACCTCAAAAGCTTATCGATCTTTATGAAGCAAAAGATTACGGTGATTATGCACAGAACGGTGAAATGCGGGTATGCTTCGTCGCGTCAAACCATACCTCAGGGGGAAATAGCGGAAGTCCGGTGATTAATGCCCAGGGGCAACTTATTGGTGTGAATTTCGATAGAAACTGGGAAGGTACCATGAGTGATATCATGTATGATCCATCACAATGCAGGAATATAACCCTTGACATCCGGTACGCCTTATTTATCATTGATAAATTTGCCGGTGCTGGTTATCTTGTTGAGGAAATGGATTTGGTATGGTAATGCCAAAAAGAATGATGTAGACGATGTTTTGTTTTTGTTTTATCTCGAGTTCAGATTATTTGATCTATATTCGTAGCACGAAATCATAAAAGTGTAGCACGATGTCGGTTAAACGTTTTGGTGTTTCTTTGGAAAATATAATTCTTGAGGAGCTGGATCAATTTGTAACAAACAACCAGTTTCCCAATCGTTCACAGGCTATCCGGCACTTAATTGAAAAACATATTGTAGAGCAGAAATGGAAGTGCAACAATGAGGTAGCCGGAGCCATTGTAATGGTTTACGATCATCACAAGCGTGATATAAATAACCGCAACAATGAATTGCAGCATCAGTATCATGAGCTGATTCTTTCGACACAGCACATTCACCTGAACCACGATTTGTGTCTTGAGACCATTGCTGTGAAAGGCAAAGCTGCACAAATCACCGAACTTGCTGAAAAACTGATTGCCCTCAAAGGGGTAAAACACGGCAAGGTTGTTATGAGCCGTGCCGATTAAAAGGATTATTTCAATTTAAATGATACTGTTTTATGTCACTTTTTTCTATGTATTTAAAACTGGGTATTGAACATATCACCGATTTACAGGGGTATGATCATATCTTGTTTATTCTCACGCTTTGTGGTATTTATTTATTATATCAGTGGAAAAAAATCCTGATTCTGATAACAGCCTTTACACTAGGGCACACCACAACATTAGTCCTGGCAACATTTAATATTATTTCTGTAAACAGTCAGTGGATTGAGTTTTTGATTCCATTAACCATATTTATTACCTCTTTAGCCAATATTTTTCACAAAAAAACAGAGTTTTCTGCCAGGCAACACCGGTTAAAATATGCATTAGCTGCCTTTTTTGGATTGATTCATGGATTAGGCTTTTCAAATTATCTGAAAAACCTTCTGGGGATGGAAAAATCATTGTTTACCTCCTTATTGGCATTCAATATTGGTATTGAGCTGGGCCAAATTGTGATTGTGGCTATTATTCTTATTATTGCTCAATTGGTTGTTTTTGGTTTTAATGTCCCCCGCCGTGAGTGGAATCTTGTGATAAGCGGTATGGGACTGGGAATATCACTAATATTAATGCTTGAGCGGTTGCCGGTATAAATCTTCAGTCCTTAGGGTTAAGAAAAAACAAAGAGCTATGTACCGTTTATTATTTTTTTTGGTCCTGCTGCTTATTGTGAGTCTGACTTCCGGTCAGGAAAGGCCAGCAGTTTGTTTGGCGGAGAAGAATCTCATGGAGGAGAAAAAATCAACATTTAGCAACACCGGGGTGTATAAACGCACCATTTTGAAATACAGGATTGTTGATGGGGTGTTAACCCGCGCCAGGGAGAGGGTTGCTGTTGATACTTACCATTTTTCAGGGGATGTATCCGAAACAACATTTTATGAGAATAATGATGATGTGAGGAGTGTATTGGTATACCACTATAATCAGGATTTTCAGCTTCAGAAAAAGTCTTTGTTTGATCCTATGGGAAATGTACTCCAGACCTGGGATTACATGTTTGACAAGGATAAAAATCTCGTTCAGGAAACGCATAAATCAACCAGTAAAAAAGTCATTGACTGGAAATCATTTAAAAGGATGGAGGATATCGATGCTATTAAATCCATTCATTTCGATTCTGTAAACAAGGTTGTTGAATCCAATATAACGTACTATTCCAGCCTGGATACCGGTGTTCCTGTTAAAATACAATACTATCAGCCAGATGGCGGGTTGGATTATTCGGTGGTTATCAGTTATGGACAGAATCGTGTCCAAAAAAAGGAATTTTTGAGCGATGAAGGGATTTTAATTCATTCCCAGCACTATACATACAATCCAAAGGGTGTGTTAACAGAAATGAAAAAACTGTCGCCTCGAAAGGCTGTTCTGGAACGGAAAATTTATAAACATGATGAAAACAACCTCTTAACAGCATACACCGAATACAATGCGCATGGAAATATGCTGGTTTTTTACAGGTATATTTATACTTATTTTTAATGAAGCACGAGGGATGGTGATGGTTAATGATAAACATTTCCATGCCATAACTTAAGAACCAATGTTACAAGTATGGAGGATATGCTGTATCCGGGACTTTGAATGCGAAGGAAAAGAATTTGGCAGGATGCCTGTTATTCCTCGTTAACATCAATATGTCCCCAGTTTTCACCTCTTCTTATCCGGTTGAGTTGGGTGTGTGTTATGCCAAATTCCTTAGCAATTTTGTAAAGCTTGTTTTTACTCCTTTTTAGTTTTAATTTCAATCGGATAACCTCTGTTTCAGTTAATTTGGCATTGTTAATATGGCCTTTTTTATAATTCGGATTTAGTTTGTGATGTTCATACATCGTTTTTTTGGTCACCCACTTCAGGTTCGACACCTTATTGTTCATTTTGTTGTAATCCAGATGAATAACGTGTTCCTGTTGCTCATGCTCCCGTTCAATGAACGCTTCAGCAACCAGCTTGTGGATATATTTCGTGGTATTACGGTTGTCTTTAAGTTTTATGGTTAGTATTCTGTAACCTCTCAGGGTGGATCCATTCACAATGGTGCCTTCTTTATTGCCCTTGAAGCTTTTAATACGGCCAAAATTAGAGATATAATAAACCTCTGAACTGGCCATTTCCGGAAAATCAATTTTTTTCCATTCTTCTGTTGGATTCTCTTTATCCATGTTGAATATTTTAGGGTTTTCAGGATATGAAAATAAGACATTTTCTTGTGTTAGAAAAGTTATTTTTGACTAAACAAGCATTATAATCTGTTAAATGTGCAGTATTATCTGGATAATTTCCAAAAAGTGTGTGTTTTTAGATTTTCCAAAGAATGAAGAATGAATATGATAAAAGCCTTGCAGTGACCTGAACCCGCAAAATAAATTGTTGATGTTTTTATGCTAACAAGGTAGTTTTAAATTACCCGTCAGGCTTTTTCGAGAATGCTGCCCGTTGTTTTTTGCATAAACTGAACCCTGTCGAAATTGCCCTTTGTTTCATGAATATCATGTATCAGACCTTTAAAATCAGTGATTCTTTTGTGGCCGTTTTTTTCCATCCACTGCGATAAACCAGCCAGCATCGTTGTTATGTGTTCGAACCCTTTTTTATAGAGTACAGAACAGACCTGTACGGCTGAAGCACCGCATAAAATATGCTTCACCATTCCTTCATAATCATAAACACCTGTGTTGCCGGCTAGTTCACAAGATATCTTCTCAGATAGTAAAGCAATCCAGCGTAAAGCAAGCGTTATTTCATCAGGCGAACTGAAAATGCTCTGCTTAGTAATGGTTAACTTATTGATATCAATATCCGGACGATAATACCGGTTAAAAAGCACCAGGCCTTTTACCTTGTTATTGCATAAACGGTGTGTTATCCGCATCAGATTGGTAAAGTAGTGTCCCAGTTTCACTGATACCGGAATGGTGACAATCTTATCAACTGCCTTAACAATGTTAATATAATTATCCTCGATCACCTGTGAAGACGTGTTTATATCGGCAGGGGGAAGAAAAATATTTAATTCAATTCCATCAGCGCCAGATTCTTCTATTTTTTCGGCAAATTTCACCCATTCGTATGGTGATGTACAGTTTATGCTGGCAATAATGGGTATGCTGGTGGCAGCTTTCGATTGTTCGATTAATTTAAGATAATCCTCTATGCCGCCCATACGGGATGTTTCTTTCACATAGTTAATGGCTTCAGGGTACCAGAAATACATGTCGTCCTGATTAATAAGAATGTTGGAGTCAGCAAGAATTTGCTCTTCGAACAAGGATTTAAGAACCACAGCCCCTGCCCCGGCTTCTTCACACTTTTTAATGTTTTCTACTTTGGCTGTCATGTTGGAACTGCCCACGATTAATGGATTTCTAAGTTTCAGTCCCATGTACGATGTTGATAGATCCATACGATTTATTTAGTAGTTAAAATTATAGTTTTCAATACAGTTTTTCAGAAAAGCACTACATTTTGTCAGGTTCTGTTTTGCTTTGGATGAGAGGGGTTCCATGAAGTTCCATTCATAACCTTTTATCTGGAGCAACCAGGATTGAGGAGCGTAGCCGTAAAAGTTGTTGCATAACTCAATAATGTATCCCGGAGATACTTCATGCATGGTAAAGTTCACTTTATCAGTAGGTACCACCTCGCTGATTTTGTATGCACCAATGGCTTCCCTGGAGGCATCTACAAAAAACACGATTTCACTTTGGGAGACTGTGATGACATCTTCAATATTCAACTGATAGTTCATATCAGTCTTTACATTGGTAAGGTTTTTTTCTTTACACCATTTTTCAAGTTCTTCAGTCAGCATAATCCCCAATGAATCATCTTGTCGTCCGGGATTTCCATAGCCATATATCAGAATTTTTGGTGCCATCTTATGTGGTGATTTTGTCGATTAAATTATTTTGCGCATTGTATAATTCAATCTCAAGTGGCATTTGGCCAATGGCATGGGTAGCGCAACTCAAACAGGGATCATAAGCCCTAATGGCCACTTCCACAGCGTTAAGCATGCCTTCGCTGATTTCTTTTTTGCCACTCAGCAAGTTTGTTGCTACCTGATTAACAGCTACATTCATCGGCTCATTATTGTTGGTAGTGGACACAATAAGGTTTGCCATTTCTATTTGATCGTGATTATTGATTTTGTAGTGATGGAACAAGGTGCCCCTTGGGGCTTCTATCAGGCCAATACCTTCATATTTTTTTTCTCCTTTTGTCACAAGTTCGCCTTTGAGAATATCCGGATCATTGAGCAATTCCTCAATTTTTTCAATGGAATGCAATATCTCTATAAGCCTGGCCCAGTGCATGTGCATGGGTTTATTGCTTGGTTTACCATTGTTATAGGCCCTGAATTTCTCAAACTCTTTTTGCGCCAAAGGAGTATCAATATAATCGATGGTATTCATTCTGGCTAATGGACCAACTGTATACCAGCCTTTTTCGGTACCATACTCTTTGAGGTAGGGGAATTTCATATAACTCCAGGAACGGACTTCTTCGTCAATATATTTATAGTATTCCTGATAATCGACATCATAAAGGATCTTGTTACCATCGCTGTCTACTGCGCGCAGCACACCATGGTAGAGGTCAAGCGCTCCGTCTTTCCTCACCAGGCTCAGGTAGCTTGAAGGAAAGCCTGTAAAATCGTCAATGATGTCTTTGTGGTTTTTATGGTAATCATGGAAAAAGGCTAATGCCCCCTGGCTCCATTCTTTCATTTTTTTTATGTTGATTGGATCGGGCCCTTTAAGCAGGCGTTGCTGATCCTCTTTGCTCAGGGCCTTGTTTATTCCACCTGGAATAGCACCGGTACCATGAATCTTCTTTCCGGCTGTGGCTTCTATAATCTCCTGGCCATATTTCCGCATCATAACCCCTTGTACAGCAAGGTCTTTATGCTCTTTTGCCACACCAATGACGTTGCGTATTTCAGGGGCAGCATCAACACCAAACAATAAATCTGGTGAGGCCAGATGAAAAAAGTGTAAGGCATGCGACTGGAACATCTGTCCGTAGTGCATTAACCGCCTCATTTTTTCACCTGTTGGTGTTAATCCTTCCCCGGTTCCTGCACCAACAATTACATCCAGCGCTTTGGCTGCTGCCAGATGATGGCTTACCGGGCATATACCGCAAAGGCGTTGTACCAGGACAGGTGCCTCCCAGTATGGGCGCCCTTGAACAAACCGTTCAAAGCCTCTGAATTCAACGATATGCAAACGGGTTTGAGCCACGTTGCCTTCATTATCAAGATGTACCGTTACTTTTCCGTGCCCTTCAACCCGGGTAACAGGTTCGATGGTTATCTTTTGTCCCATAGTATTTTTGAATTATTGTTGGATTCTCTTAATCAAATTTAAATACTTCATAAGGCAGACTCATTTCATCGCCTTTAATTAGTGCCACCAGTGCTTCCCATATTAAATCGGCCCGGGGTGGACATCCCGGAAGGAAATAATCAATTTTAACCACTTCATGGCATGGGTATACCTTGTCAAGAAGAATGGGCAGTTCAGGATCATTCGGAATTATTTTCTGAGTGTTGGCTTTTACAGTTGGCCCTTTGATGTAAGCTTCTTCAAGACATTCTTTAATAGGAATACCATTGCGCATGGCTGGTAATCCACCCATGATGGCACATTCGCCCACAGAAATCAGGATATCACAGTATTCCCTGAAATCTTTAAGCACATGCACATTCTCACTATTGCAGCAACCTCCCTCAATGAGGCCGATATCACATTTTTTGGTAAATTTTTTAATATCGTTTATGGGTGATTTGTTAAATTCCACCAATTCAATCAATTCAAGGATGCGATCATCTATATCAAGAAGCGACATGTGGCATCCGAAACATCCGGCTAAGGAAGTGGTAGCTACAACTGGTTTTTTCATATTCTGTTTTTTTTGTCTATTACAATTATTACGTAATGGGGTTTTAAAGCCTTGTCAACCAATTAGATTAATTCAGGTTTTGGCTTTTTCAACCTCTGATCCGATTAGATGCTTATCATATTTTCGTTGCCCGATAGGAATATCGAATCCTTTTTCTTTTGGAAGGATAGCACCTACCGGACAGGCTTCCCATGCTTTTTGAGCGATCGCATCAGTCAGTTCAATGGATAAATGCGGATCGATTCCAATTTCAACTTTATGTCCGCGTTTTTTAAAGGCAAAAATGCTCCTGCCTTTATCATCCTTGACGATACGGATGCAACGTTTACATAAAATGCAGCGGTTATGGTCCTTGATTAATTTATCATTGCTGGCATCAATATCACGTTTTGGGAAGGAGAAAGGAAACCGGGGCACCATCATCTTGTATCTGTATGCCAATGCCTGCAGTTCACAGTTACCGCTCTTTTCACACGCCGGGCAAAAATGATTGCCTTCAACAAACAACAGTTCAATGATGCTTTTTCGGAGATCATTTATTTCCGGTGTATCATTTTCTATTGACATGCCTTCTGTTACAGGTGTGGTGCAGGCAGTCATCAACCTGCCGTTTACTTTAACATTGCATATTCTGCATGCCCCTTTGGGCGGTATTCCGGCTACGTTACAAAGAGTAGGGATAAATATTCCGTTTTCGCGTGCTGTATCAACAATATACTGCCCTTTTTGAGCAATGCATTCTTTACCGTCGATTGTAATTTTAACTACCTGATTCATATAATTTCTTTTAGGTGATTAGTAAATATTTGCTAACCGGTTCGTTGCCCGGCTTGCTTCATTTACAGCCAGACTGAGATCAAAGCCTTTGTCGTAGTCTTTGTCTGTTTGTATTCTTTCCTCATAAAGGTTTCTGAAATTTTTGATGCTGGTAATTATTGGATTTGCGGCTGTATGGCCAAGGCCGCACCGGCTTGCTTTTAATATTTTACTCCAGCTTATCATCTCCTCAAGATCTTTTTTAACACCTCGGGCATCCCGTATTTTTTTCAATTTATCGCGCAAAAGCACCGGTACAATCCGGCAGGTTGAACATGAGCCGCACGACTCTTCTATGAAAAAATCAGTAAAGTTAAGTACGACATCCCTTAGCAGTTCCCTTGAGTTGTTAAAGATGATTAAGGAACCACCGGTGGCTAAATCTTCATAACCCAGGGTACGATTGAATTCATTTGGTGCTATCAGCGAACCTGAGGGGCCTCCAACCTGCACAGCCTGTACATCAGAAGCACCTACCATCTCCAGCATGTCATTTATGTTGAACCCCCATTCAATTTCATAAACACCAGGATACTGGCAATCACCTGAAATGCTGAGTAGCTTTGTGCCGCTGGATTCATTTGTGCCAAATGATTTGTACCAATCCCCTCCTTTATTAATAATTTTTACTGCTGCGCAGAGGGTCTCAACATTATTTACCACTGTCGGCTGTTCAAGGTAGCCTTTTTCAACCGGGAAGGGCGGACGGTCACGTGGTTCGCCCCGTTTTCCTTCGGCAGATTCTATCAATGCAGATTCTTCACCACAAACATAGGCCCCGGCGCCAAACTGTAACCTTATATCAAAGTCGAAACCTTTTTTACCCAGAATATTCTTACCCAGATAATTCTTTTCCCGGGCTTTCTGGAGGATGTCTTCAAGGTACTTTTTAAGGTATTTGTATTCGTATCGCACATATAAAATCCCTTCAGTAGCGCCTACAGCATATCCGGCCACTACCATGCCTTCGAGCAATAATCTTGGCCTTTCCGTCAGGATAACACGGTCCTTAAAAGTGCCGGGTTCACCCTCATCAGCATTACAAAATATATAACGTTTTTTTCCTTCTGCTTTTCGGCAGAATTCCCATTTCATTCCTGTGGGAAAACCGGCACCACCTCGTCCGCGTATGTTGGAAAGTTTCATTTCTTCAATGACTTCCTCCGGAGACATGTCAGTGAGCCTTTTAATGGCATCTCCTACTTTGTAATCGTCGCTGAGGATTGGGCCGATTTTACGTATGTTGTTATTTACTACAGTTTTGATCAATTCTGAACTGTTCATGCCATCACCATAACTGGCAGAATACATTTCTTCCACTTTTTTTCCGGCTTTAATATCGCGTACGATTTCTTTGACACGAAAGGGTGTTAAGCGGGTGAAAATTGCACCGTTTATTATGGCAGCAGGTTCCTGATCATTCATACCAATACAGGAGGTGTCGAATAATCCAATCAGTCCGTCAGCGGATACTTCACCAAACTTGCATCCTACTTGTTTTTCAAATGTTTCTACGATTTTTTGTCGGCCCATCATGTTGGAAACAACACTATTATTGAGATAGATGGAATATTTTCCAGTGGGCTTTTGTGTCAGAAAGTGATAAAATGAGATGGTTTGTTCAACATCTACCTGCGATATGCCAACTAATTCTGCAATCTGCTCAACGGCTGAATCGGGAATATAACCGTTTTCTGACTGAATATCGATGAGCATGTCCATCAACCGGGTTTTGTCGTTATGGTATCGCTCAATGATTTTATGGGTACTATTTTCCATAGGTGGTGCTTTTAAAAGAACTTATTTGTTATTTTATTCACACTAAAAGTACACAAGGTAAAATTGAATAACAATACGTTTTGTCAATTTTTAATGATTCTAAATAGCTTTTTGCTTGCTGAAAACCTTAATATGCGTGATGAATATAGAATTTTTTCAATAAATATGTTTTATAACATATTACACCGGCCGTTGCAGCCATTTCATAACTGTTGATAATAGTTTGCAATACAGAAGGTAATAGGGTGGCTTATGGGACAAAAGAATAATGTGCGTTGTTTTGTTAAGTAATCAACAATTACAGATTTCCTTTGATTTCCTTTATGATTAAAGGTATTTGTAAACTACCTGAAGCAGCTTTTCTTTAATGATAGGTTTTGTAATGTAGTCATTGCAGCCGGCTTCAAGGCAACGATCTTTATTTTCAATCATCGCGTATGCTGTTTGCGCTATTATCGGGCAGGAAATGCCTTTTGCCCTCATTTTTTCCGTGCATTCCAGTCCGTTCATAACCGGTAACTGAACATCCATAAGTATAAGATCCGGGACATAATCAGTATCCGTTATATCAAGAGCTGCCTGTCCGTTACCCACGTTTTTGATGTCAACGTTCAAAGCATTCAGGATTTCAGTAAGATAGAAGACGCTGGGTTCATCATCCTCAACAATTAGGATTTGTTTTTTATCATGGGATTTTGGTTTAAATTCAGGTTCATTTTTTGCAGTTTTCATTTCAGGGGACTTTTGTTGTACATTTTTAATCAAGGGAATTGAAAAATAGAATGTGGATCCTTTATTAATTTCAGAATCAAGCCATATTTTACCCCCCAGTAGTTCAACCAGCTGTTTGCTAATAGAGAGCCCAAGGCCATTCCCGCCAAACCTTCGGGTCAGGGTTTCATCTGCTTGGCGGAAACGTTCAAAGATCACTTTTGTCTTAGCTTTTTCAATGCCTATGCCTGTGTCGTTCACATAAAAGATAATTTCTGTCCCTTTTTTGGTGTAACCAACCTCTACTTTACCCTTCTCAGTAAACTTAATGGCATTGTCTATCAGGTTCGACAGGATTTGTTTTATTCGAATGGGATCACTAACCAGCTCATCATCTCCGTCATCAAACTCAAACGATGTTTCCAGGGATATCCCTGTAATTTTTTCTTTGGTCATTCGTTCTGTGAAAGTAAGAATTAGCTGGCTGATGATTGTATTCAGGGCAAAGGGTTTTTTATTCAGTTGAAGCTGGCCGGCTTCAATTTTCGATAAATCCAGAATATCATCTATAATCTGCAATAAATCACGGGAACGGGCCTTGATAATGCCGGCGTAATTCTGCCTCAGCTCGCTACTTAAATCCTGGCTTGCCAAAAGATCCGAAAATCCGATGATACCGTTCATCGGTGTTCGGATTTCATGTGACATATTCGTTAAAAAGGCACTTTTTAGCCTGTCGCTTTCTTCTGCTTTATTTTTGGTTTTGATGAGGTCATTTTCCATCTGTTTTCTTAAAATTGCAAGAGCATAAAGGTTGGCCAGCCTTGTAAGAAAAAACATGTCGTCTTTGGTATAGTCCCGTTTGGAATTAATTACGGTTATTTGTCCGATAAGTTCGTTTTGGGCAATAGCAGGTACTGTAAGCAGACGCTTAACTCCTTTTACAAATACATCAATAGCTATTGCATCATATTCTGAGGGGTTATTGGTTAAAAATCCTTTGCGCTCATTTAATGCAAATCCAAGAATGGTTGGATAACTATCGCCCTGTTTCTTTAAGCGGAAACTTTCATTAATGCCATTGCTTAGATCATCCCGAACCTGAGAAAAGGTATCACTTACCAAATCGTCTGTCTCAGGTTCAATATAACCGATAAGTCCGTCGTTTGATTCTGTTAGCTCTATGGCAGCCTTGTAGATCAATTCTGAAATTTTCTGAATCGACAGATTGACTGCCAGGATTTCCTTACTAAGCCCGGAAACTGTTTCATCTATCAGAGTTTCATGCATTAGTTGCTTCTCGATCTTATGCCTCCTGGTGATATCGGTTCCGGCAGAGAGGAAACCCACCGTCTCATTTTTTTCGTTGGTGAGGGTCTTTGTTTTCCATGATACCCATAAATGCTTATTATCTTTTGTGATGCATTCACATTCAATGACATTATAATTTGTCTTGTGAGTAAGGAAATCAATGAACTTTACCTGCAAATTTATCCCTTCCGAATTAACTTTGGGTATAATGGTGTTAAACAGGTTATTTTCACGAATTTCATCCCAGGTAAATCCAAATAAGGCTTCGGTATATTCGTTTACAAAAGTGATGTTTCCTTTTAAATCAAGGGTTATGATTGCTGTTTGTGCTGTATGGACGATATCACGATATTTTTTTTCGCTGACCTGAAGACGTTGCCAGGTAATTCTCAGGTAGGTAACTACTAACCAAATTGCTGAAAAAATCGAAAAAAATGCCCCCAGAAGATATCCCCATGAACTCAGTATTTCATTTTGACGTAAAAAGGGATAATTCATCTTATGTAGGCCCCATAATATAAATACGATGCCGAGTATCCGTCTTTCCAATCCCGGCCAGTCTTTTCTCCGGAAGAAAATAATTCCGATGATGGTATACAATGCACCAAAAGTGATGTGGTTCGGACTTGAAATTAATAAAGTGGAGAATCCGCGTAAAAAAGCGAAGATTGTCCAAAACCCAAGCAAAACAGGAAATACCAACCAAAGGTGGTTTGGTTTGCTGTCCACAAAAAGCAATGCTCCCCAGAGCAGGAACACCAGGCTTATCAGTGAAAAAAGCTGAGCACCCAGATAATATAACTCATTATCAGATATTCCCAGCTCATGAAGATATATGCTGAGGAATCTGAAAAAATAGAAAGCCCATCCCCAGGTCCAGTATTTAAAATATGCTTTTTGTTCAATTTTGTAGATATAAAGGAATATACCAAACAGGATAATTGAGCCTGCAATGCTATACAAAATTGAGTTAGTCAACCATTCCATATACACTAAAAGTAGTTATATGTTTTAAATTCTGCAAACTTTTACTGTCCTCGCAGGGGTAAATGTTACAATTTGTTACAATTATTTTTGATTTTGTGCCTGATTAATCCATCTTTTATCCCAGGAGGGAGAATTATATGCTAAGAACTTATTTAGAATAATTATATATTGTGTTACCATGATAACATTGTTATTATGATAACAACACTTTCTTTATATTTGTCGTTATATATCTGAGTGAGCGTCTGAGTTCTTTTTTCCATTAATTTTAAGTTAGAATAATTCTATGTTAATCAGAGAAATACCCGATATAATTGGGGGTAAACTCATTTGTGGTAAATCAAATGAATTAATCGATAAGTCTGTTGCTTATGGATTTTCATCTGATCTGATGAGTGATGTTTTGACGCTCGATTCCGATGGGTTGGTTTTAATCACCGGGTTAACCACTGTGCAGGCTATACGTACGGCAGAGATGTCTGAAATAAGTGTAATTGTTTTTGTGCGGAATAAGAAAATAACCCCTGAGATGATTGAACTGGCCGAAGAATTGTCAATAGTTCTTATTTCTAGTGAGAAATCCATGTTTTCAGTGAGTGGATTGCTCTATCAGGCTGGATTAAAGGCAGTTTATTGATAATATGAACGGTTCATTAATAAAAACCGGTATCTTGCCCAAAAGTATGGTTGGTGGGTTAATGAAAAATCTGGCTTCGCTGAGCCCTGCAGGGGTTCACAGGACAAATAAAATGTAAAAATAAATTCTTGTGAAACTGCAATACAGCATCGAAGGAGGTAATTTTCTTAAGGCAGGGTATGCCTCAAGCGAAGTGAAAAAGATATTGAAGCAACTTAATATTGATGTGAAAATCATTAAGCGTACGGTAGTTGCTTTGTATGAGGCTGAAGTGAATATTGTAGCGCATGCCAGCCAGGGTAAGATGACGGTTGATATTGATAAAGATCAGATAATTGTTTTGTTTGAAGATGAAGGCCCTGGAATTGAAGATATTGAACTGGCAATGAAGGAAGGATATTCCACTGCTTCAGATGCAGTACGTGAAATGGGGTTTGGAGCAGGGATGGGTCTGCCCAATATTAAAAAAAATGCAGACGAACTTAAAATAGGCAGCGAAAAAGGAAAAGGGACCCAACTCGAAGTAAGATTTATATTAAGAGATTGATGGCATGGCAAAAAACGGTTTTCATCATGCATTAAAAATACTGGAGGATGTATGTATCGGATGCATTCACTGCATGCGTGTATGTCCTACCAATGCCATCAGGGTACGTGACGGAAAAGCCAGCTTACTGAAAGACAGATGCATAGATTGTGGTGAGTGCTTCAGGGCCTGTCCGGTAAATGCCATTATAGTTGAACAAGACGATTTTAACCAGATATTTGAATATAAATACCGCGTGGCCCTGGTACCATCAGTGTTGATAGGACAGTTTGCCCGTGATATACCTACAAGGTTGATATACAGTGCCTTTCTTGAGGAAGGTTTTACTCACGTCTATGAAGCCGAACATGGTGCTGAAGTCCTTATTGATGCCATCAGCCAGACTGTTAAGGATGAAAATTTCGAAAAACCGGTGATATCTTCATTTTGTCCGGCTGTAGTTAGATTAATTCAGGTACGCTTTCCTTCATTGGTGGATCAGATTATGCCGCTGAAACCACCCCTGGATTTGGCAGCCATGTCATATAAAAAGCATCTCCTTGATAAAGGAGCAAAGGAAGAGGAGATAGGCATTTTTTATGTGACACCTTGTGCTGCAAAAATTGCTGCCATCAAGAGTCCCGTGGGTGAAGAATTCTCTTCCATTACAGGAGTTATTAATACCGACTTTATCTTTAGTAAGCTTTATAAACAAATAAGCAACGATAAAAAGGAGTCATGTAAAGTACCTGATAAGGATCAGCTTAATGCGGATGAAATGGTATGGAGCCTGACCAGTGGAGAAGCACCTCATGCACCGGGGCGGAGCCTTGCTATTGATGGCATAAACAACGTGACCAAGTTTCTTGAGCGACTTGAAAACAATGAAGTGCGCAATTTTGATTTTCTGGAGCTTCGGGCATGCGACAAAAGCTGCGCCGGAGGCATTTTAAACGTTACCAACCGGTTTTTGGCAAATGAGCGACTGCAGGATCGTGCTGAACAATACAGGGAAGATGTGGCCCAGGGAAAAATTAATCCTGCTAAGCAGTTAAATTATCACGATTTTCTGGCGAAGAACATTCGAATTAATGATGTTGAACCTCGTTCCATGCTTAAGCTTGATGATGACATGGAAGTTGCCATGAAAAAAATGGAGCGTGTACGCAGATTGATGTGTTATCTGCCGGGAATTGATTGTGGCGCATGTGGATCACCTTCCTGTGCTGTCCTTGCTGAAGATATTGTACAACGACAGGCCGATATCTCGAACTGCATTTTCATACAACGGTCTATGGAAAAGAACAGCAAGCTTAGTACCGAACATGCTATACGGATTGTTGAAAAAA
Organism: uncultured Bacteroidales bacterium; assembly: GCA_964652315.1. Taxonomy (GTDB): domain Bacteria; phylum Bacteroidota; class Bacteroidia; order Bacteroidales; family JAAAOM01; genus CAZZBU01. The sequence continues at coordinate 42 of CAZZBU010000037.1, read as the reverse complement.
TATGGGGCACAGGCCGCCTCGAAAAAGATTGTTCAAAAAAAG
>CAZZBU010000036.1:12640-29582 GCA_964652315.1 uncultured Bacteroidales bacterium | reverse complement strand
TTTTTTATCACCTGGGTATTTTGATGAAAGGAAGCAATTTTTTTTGCGAGGTTTACTATGGCATCTTCCGTAACCTTATCCTCCTTAAGCAGATGAATCATTTCTTTGCTGTTATCCATGCGCAACATTTTTACGGCATAATCAACAACTTCGGACTCATCATCATTGCCTGAAATCATCCCTGCAGTTATTGGTATTACGCCAATATACATTTCCGGTGCCAGGCGGTTATTGAGCATCAGTTCTTGTTCACAAAAATGTTTACGCAATTCCAGGGTGGAGAAATCCAGGAAAACAAATGTTACCGGGCGTTTTATTTTAAATACATAGTCTTCACAAAGCAGTAGCCAGGAGATATGGGTTTCTTTTAATTTAACTTCGCGACCACAGTCGGGTAATTTTCCATTCTCAATAAGCGCATGTACCTGTTTATCGTTCATAAATATATTGTTTTGTTGTTGCCACCATTTCAACTACGTCTTCCAGGCCCGATCGCAGGACCAAATGGGGTTCTTCTAACGGCTCAAATTCGGTTTTGAGTTTATAATATACATCCATGTTGGCTTCGCTTTCAGGCCTGTTTTCTTCAAGTCGCTTTTTGATTAGCGCTTCATCTGCCTTTATTTCTATGAAGTATAAATTAAGGTCTCTGGCCAAAGCTTCCTCTTTAATCTGGTTTCTTTTATCTGCTTTATGAAACGTTCCGTCCAGAACAACATCTAATCCGTTCCGGAGATGTTTTCGCATTTCATTTTGCAGTTGATCATAAACAAATTGCTTGGTCTGTTCATCATACTGCCCTTTTTTGTTGTACTTATTACGAATCACATCAGTATTTATATGTACAGCATGCATTTCATCTGCCAAATGGGTGGAGAAAAAGGTTTTTCCTGTACCGGGTAATCCAAATACAATAAGTATCATAACAGCACTTTTTGTTAATTTTCATGCACTTTTTCATCAATAATACCCTCAATGGCATCCTGTACCAACTCAATGGAACTGTCGCTATTAAGCGCATAGGGTCTGTTATTAAGTTGATTCTCATAAAAGTCGGTAAGTTGATTGATCCGCTTTTTTTGTTTACCAATGCGTTTATCAACCAGTTCTTCGTTAGTATCATCCGGCCTTGCTTCTTCTTTCTGCCGCGTTTCCAGAATTCTTTCTTTGGCCGTGCTGTCATCAATTTTTAGCAGAATAACAAAATGGATTTTTGTACCTTTTGATTCCAGAAATTCAGATAGATATTCAGCCTGTTCCGTTGTGCGCGGAAAACCGTCAAAGACAATTCCCCGCATAGAGATTTGTTCTTCTAATACCGGTTCCAGGACTTTTTTGATTAACTCATCAGGTACAAGATCTCCTGTTTCGACATATTTTTTAAGCTGTGAACCGAGATCGGTATTTTTGTCTATTTCTTCGCGGATGATATTTCCTGCTTCGAGGTAGAACAAATTATGTTTTTCTGCTATTCTTTTGCCATGAGTAGATTTTCCACTACCTGGCAACCCTAATAATACTATATTTATCATAACCGACTTTTATTTCTTTTTTTCTGCTTCAAGAATGTTTTCAATGCCTTTTGCTACTGCATCCGGATTAAAAGAGATGCTGTCAATGCCATTATCTACCAGAAACTTTGCAAACTCCGGGAAATCGCTTGGTGCCTGTCCACATAAACCTATTTTACGCTTTTTCTTTTTGGCCGATTTTATGGCTGTGGCAATCATCTCTTTCACGCCGGGATTTTGCTCATCAAACAAGTCACTAACAATTTCAGAATCGCGATCAATACCCAGGGTGAGCTGCGTCAGATCGTTTGACCCGATGGAAAATCCATCAAAATGTTCTGCAAAAGCTTCGGCCTGGATCACGTTGTTGGGGATTTCTGTCATCACATAAAGCTCCAGGTTGTTCTTTCCGCGCTTCAGTCCGTTTTCAGCCATTATTTTCTGTACTTTTTTGCCTTCTTCCACTGTCCGGCAAAACGGTATCATCAGTTTCACATTATCAAGCCCCATATCCTCACGGACGATTCGCATAGCCTCACATTCCAGCGCAAATCCATCACGGTAACGTTCATGATAATACCGGGAGGCACCCCTGAAACCTACCATGGGGTTATCTTCTTCGGGTTCAAATTGCCGACCCCCGATTAAATCTGCATATTCATTGGTTTTAAAGTCGCTCATGCGTACAATCACATCACGGGGGTAAAAAGCTGCAGCAATGGAACCTACGGCCATGGACAGCTTGTCGGTGAAATATGCTTTTTTATCGTCATATCCATGGGTAAGCTGGTCTATTTCTTTTTTTGCGTCCTTGTCTTCCAGTTCATCGAAATGGATTAGTGCCATTGGATGTACCTTGATAGCCCCGTTGATAACAAATTCCAGGCGCATCAGGCCAACACCGTCAACAGGGAGCAGGGCATTGTTAAATGCACTGCCCGGATTGGCCAGAATCATCATCACATCTGTTTTTGGATCGCCCATCTTCTCCAAATCAATTTCATCTTCATCCCAGTCAAGTTTTCCTTCATAAATCTTCCCCTCATTTCCTTTAGCGGTGGATACGGTTACCTCTTGATTGTCTTTGAGTTTTTCGGTGGCATCAACAGCACCAACCACAGCTACAGCGCCCAACTCACGGGCTACAATGGCAGCATGACTGGTTCGTCCGCCACTGTTAGTTATGATGGCCGAAGCTTTTTTCATGATGGGATCCCAGTCAGGGTTGGTAATCTCAGTAACTAACACATCGCCTTTTTCCACTTTGTCTGCTTCTTCCGGCGAATCGAGGATTTTTACTTTTCCGGCAGCTATCTTGTCGCCAATACCAATACCCTCAAGAATGGGGTTGTCTCCATTAGTATGAATCCTGTATTTTTTGAGTTTTGTTTGTTTCTCTTTGGCTGAATGGACAGTCTCAGGCCTCGCCTGCACGATGTATAATTCGCCGGAATCACCATCTTTTGCCCATTCTATATCCATGGGTTTTTCATAATGCTTTTCAATATCCAGACACCATTTCCCCAGGGTGGTCAGTTCATCATCGGTTAATACCAGTTGATGTTGCTTCTCTTCAGGAGTATCTACGTTTTTAATGGTCTCATCGCTGTTTTTATCATTATCATATACCATCATTTTCTTTTTTGATCCTATGTTCTTAGCGATGATCGCTTTTTTATCCTCTTTGATCGCTTTTTTATACAGGTAGAATTCATCGGTGCGCACGGTACCCTGCACCACATTTTCACCCAGGCCCCATGTGCCATTAATAAGGATTACCTTGTCGAATCCGCTTTCCGGGTCGATGGTAAATGCCACTCCGGCAGAGGCTTTATCTGACCGTACCATTTTCTGTACCCCAACGGAAAGAGCCACCTTCATGTGCTCAAAACCATTTTCTTCACGGTACTTAATGGCACGATCGGTGAAGAGTGATGCCACACATTTTTTCCAGGCTTCCAGCAATTGTTTCTTATTAGTGATGTTCATGTACGACTCGTGCTGTCCGGCAAAACTGGCATCGGGCAGGTCTTCGGCTGTGGCGCTGCTTCGTACTGCTACACTGCTCAATGAGTCTTCGCGGTCCTTTAATTCATCCCAGGCAGCTTCAAGTGCTTCCCGGATTTCTTTGGGAATGTCCCCCTTCATGATTAAGTCACGGCATTTTTTTCCTGTTTTCTCAAGGCTTTTGGAATCTTCAACATCCATCTCTGAAAGGGTGTTGGATATTTTTTCTTCGATTTCATTTTGTTGGATGTATTCGCGGTATGCATCTGCTGATGAAGCGAATCCATCGGGGATGTTAATGCCTTTTGAGCTCAATTGCCGGAACATTTCTCCCAGGGATGCATTTTTACCTCCAACGGTTGAAACATTTGAATTATCCAGTTCGCCAAAATTATAGGTATATTTCATGGTTATGTACTGTTTATGATTCTGATGTATTAATACTGATTTTACATCATCATATGGTTCCATAAACTATGCCAATGAAACAACAAACAGTTATATATCAATACAATGCATGCGTTTGCACATGGAGCAGTGTGTTGTTAGTGTAGAAAAAATATCCCATAAGTGGGATATAATCAACAAAGCAATTTACTCCTGATATCTGTTTGTGGATTTATTGTGTGGAATTATTTTTACTTTTACACCTTGTATTAAAAAGCATCCATTGGAATTATGCTTAAATCAATTGTCATTGTAGGAATAGGTGGTTTTATAGGAACGGTATTGCGGTTTTTGGTTTCCAGGTATACGCAGGTGCATCTTCTGTCTTTATTTCCATGGGGTACCTTTGCAGTAAATGTGACAGGTAGTTTTCTGATAGGCGTGTTTTATGGTATTTCAGAACGGGGCAATGTAATGTCCCCTGAGTGGCGATTGTTTCTTACTGTTGGACTTTGTGGTGGATTTACAACATTTTCATCTTTTTCAAATGATGCCTTTCTGCTGTTGCAAGGAAAGGAATTATTACGGTTTGCCGCATATACAGGTTTTAGTTTTTTTCTTGGATTGTTGGCTGTTTTTATTGGTAGAGCTCTCATAAAAATTTTATAATATGGAATTAAACTCAACAGCTGTTGCCTTAAGGCTGTATCTTGGTTCAACCGATAAGTACAAACATGAGGAGGTTTATGAATCTATTGTGTTTAAGGCCAAAGAATACGGATTGGCAGGAGCTACCGTAACAAAGGGAATTCTCGGTTATGGCTCAAGCTCTGTTATCCATTCTTATAAGTTTTGGGAAGTTACGGAAAAGCTGCCTGTAATAGTGGAGGTGATTGATGAAGAAAACAAGGTAATGGCCTTTTATGAAACCATTAAACCGATGCTTGAAAGCATGCGTTATGGCTGTTTGGTCACCATTGAAAAAATTAATGTGCTTTTATATAAGACAGGGAAAAAGCGTTAACTCCATCAATAATAATAGTTTTATGCAGGTTGTTATGCTTTCAGCCGAAGCAGGACAAAACACAATAAGGTCAGAGCATCCATCACAAATAACCTATATTTGTTATTCTAATTAAAACACCGGAATTACATGAAAAAAATTGGATTAATTGGCGGAATTGGACCGGAATCGACCATCGAATATTACCGGTTGATAATACAATTGTTTCAGGAAAGAAAAAGCAGAACGGAATATCCGGAAATTGTCATAAACAGCATCAACATGACTGAAATGTTGTCGCTGGTGTTTAACAAAAAATACGATGAACTTATCCGGCTTTTGGTTAAAAAAATCAAACAACTTGAAAATGCAGGAGTCGATGGAGTTGCCATGGCCTCAAACACCCCACATATTGTGTTTGATGAAGTGGCATCAAAAGTTACCTGCCCCATGATTAGTATTGTACAGGAAACCTGCAAAGCCATCGAAATAAGCGAACTTAAAAAAGTTGGGCTTTTCGGTACTAAATCAACCATGACTGCAGGTTTCTATCAGCTAACCGCAGTAAAGCGCGGGATTGAAGTTTTTGTACCGGAATCATCACAGCAGGATTTCATCCATGAGAAATACATGAACGAACTGGTTTTCAAAAAGCTGTTGCCTGAAACAAAAAATCAACTCATCCGGATTGCGAATGACATGATAACATCATTTGGTGTTGAAGGACTGATTCTCGGAGGCACAGAACTGCCGCTAATTTTACATCAGGAGGACTTTAATAATATCACAGTTTTTGATACCACACAGATACATGTTCAAAGCATTGTGAACTGGATGGTTGAGTAATATTTTTGTATTGCCAGACACAAAATAATTTATTAATTTAAAATGGAAAATCAGAATTCAAAATCAAACCGGACAAAACTAAGGTATAAACAGCACCTGAACGCTTCGCCGGAAGAAGTTTTCCCACTGCTTTGTCCTAAACGTGAATACGAATGGATAGAGCATTGGAAGTGTGATATCATTTATTCAGAATCAGGGTATGCCGAACAGGATTGCGTATTTACGACTGATTTTCCTGGTGAGCCAAAACAAACCTGGGTGGTGGATCAATATGAACCAAACAGGCTTATTCAGTTTATCCGGGCCTGTGAATCATGGGTGGTTCGTTATCGTATAACCTTATCAGAAAATGAAGATGGAACTACTTCTGCCATTTGGGAACAAATCATCATAGCTCTGGATGAGGTAGGAAATCAGTATATTAAAACGCAGACACAGTCGGCTTATGATACGGAAATGCAAACCCTGGAGCGATTATTGAATCACTATCTTGAAACCGGAAAAATGCTTATGTTTAATGAGTTGTAAGGTTCTGTAAAGAGGTTTTTTAGCCACTAATGCACGAATTAAAAACGAATAATGCACTTTTTTTCTGAATTAAACCTGTTGACTCTAATCATTCGTGTATTCGTGGTCTAAAAAATAATCCATTATCTTCCGCGTTGTGTTTTGTGTTTAGGGTCTCCATTAAAAAATGCTTCGTGTTGATTTTTCCTACCCTCTTTTGATTTTTCAACGGCTACTTTTTTACCGGTAAACGGGTCGATGCCGCTGTAGTAAATCACCGAAGAGAGGGTCATGGGGGTTGGGGTAAACAGCTGCACCTGCTCCAGCCTGAATCCTTCGGATCGGGTCTTTTTGTAAAGCGTCTTCATATCAGCCAGTGCTGTGCCCGGATGAGCAGAGATAAAGTATGGGATGATTTGCTGGTTAAGGTGGTATCGGGCATTGATTTGCTTAAATTTTTCCTTGAATTCCCTGAAGAACGAAAAAGAGGGTTTACGCATTATCTTCAACGTTGTATCTTCTGTATGCTCCGGAGCTACTTTCAGACGGCCTGATATATGATTGCGAATCAGGTTTTCTGTGTATTTTTCTTCGGCTTTACCGGCCTTTTTATTATACGATTGTAGCAGCAGATCGTATCGTACACCGCTGCCAATGGTAATTTTTTTGATGCCGTTAATCTTTTTTGCGTCAGCATATATTTCATTCAGAGGCTGATGAGAGGTATCCAGGTTATTGCACACCGAAGGATAAATGCATGAAGGACGCTTACAGGTGTCGCACAGTTTTTTATCTATGCCCGCCATACGGTACATGTTGGCCGAAGGGCCTCCAAGATCAGTGACATGCCCTCTAAAATCAGGATGTTCTGCTATTTTTTTTACTTCCTGCAGGATGGATTCTTTCGAACGGCTGGCCACCAGCTTGCCCTGATGTGCTGAGATGGCACAGAAGCTGCAACCTCCAAAGCAACCCCGGTGCATGTTTACCGAGAATTTTATCATTTCATAAGCCGGAATGGGGGGCTTTTTGTCATAGCGGGGGTGGGGGAGCCTGGTAAAGGGTAAATCATAAAAGCCATCCACCACTTCAGGGGGCGGTACCGGCCAGGGAGGGTTAGCCACTATATATTTCTCCTCATATTTCTGTACTATCGTGGCTGGTTTTCCTTTATTGGTTTCTTCTTCAAACTGCTTGTAGCTGTCTGCAAATTTTTGTTTGCTTTTCATGCAGGTTTCATGAGAAGGCAATTCTACCTTTGGAATATGCTCAGGGCTGTATTTAGTAAGATATGCAGTTTGTGGAATATCATTTAAACCAGCCACAGATTTTCCGTCTGAGAGCCGGTTTGCTATTTCAACAATGCTTTTTTCCCCCATCCCATAAACAAGGATATCGGCGCCCGAAGTGCATAGTATTGAAGGTTGCAGCTTGTCTTGCCAGAAATCGTAATGGGTAAACCGGCGCAGAGAAGCTTCTATTCCGCCAAGGACCACGGGGACATCCGGGAAAATTTTTTTTAGTATTTCAGTATACACCTGTGTGGGATAATCCGGCCGTTGCCCTGCTTTTCCGCCGGGAGTATAACTATCGTCAGAGCGAAGGCGTTTTGCGGCTGTGTAATGGTTGACCATAGAGTCCATGGCTCCTGCTGTTATGCCAAAAAAAAGCCGGGGTTGCCCCAGTTTTTTAAAATCGCGCAAATCATCCTGCCAGTTTGGTTGAGGAACTATGGCCACTTTATACCCGGCATGTTCAAGGTACCTTCCAATCACCGCAGCTCCAAAGGATGGATGATCCACGTAAGCATCCCCTGTAAAAAGGATGATGTCTGCCTGGTCCCAACCAAGGATTTTCATTTCCTTAGCCGTAGTTGGCAACCATGATTGTTTTCCTGATAAATTCATCCTGTAAAAATAGTGGCTTTCAACAATATCTGATGCTTAAACGATAAATTCCGGTGATCAGGTATACGTGGTAATCAGATTCAGAAACTTGTTTTTATTCAAAGGTTTGGTAATGTAGTCGCTGCATCCTATTTTAACCAACATTAAGCCATTTGGCTTTACGTTCCCATCTTTCTTTAGCCAGTTTTTGCATGTCGATTTCCTGATCGGTTTCATCAATAATTTCAAGGCCAAGTAATGTTTCTATCACATCTTCAATGGTAGCGATACCGGCAATGACACCGAATTCATCGAAAATAATAGCCATGTGTTCTTTTTTTTCCAGGAGCTGATTAAAAAAGTCAGGGACAGCTATGTTCTCATATACCATGGTTACCGGCCTGGCAATGTCTTTCAGCTTAACATCAAACTTATCATTGGCAATGTTTTCAAGCACATCATATTTCAGTACATAGCCCTTAATGTTGTCAACCTCGTTTTGATAAACCGGTATCCGGGAAAAGCTCATGTACTCTTTCTTTTTAAAAAACTCTCCAAGTTCCATTTCCTCATTGGCTGTAATGGTCACCGTACGGGGGGTCATGATGCTTTTTACCTTAATGCTTCTCAGCCGCAAGAGGTTATTGATTATTTTGCTTTCACTTTCTTCGAGCACTCCCTGGGTTAATCCAATGTTAGCCATTACAGCAACTTCTTTTCTACTGATAGCCGATTGTGCATTGTCTTTTGAAATTAGCCTTGTTACGCCTTCTGATATCCAAACCAGCGGCAACGCCGTCCATATCATAAACTGAATAATCCTTGAGGAAGGCAGTACTATATGACGCCAATAGGTAGCCCCTATTGTTTTAGGAATTATTTCCGATAGAAACAGGATTAGCAGGGTTAAAATACCTGAGATTATCCCGAAATATGCCTCTCCGAAAACTGCTGTGGCTTGTGCACCAACTCCTGCTGCCCCTACAGTGTGGGCCACTGTGTTAATCGATAAAATAGCAGATAAGGGCCTGTCTATATTGCTTTTTAGTTTTCCAAGCAATATAGCTGTTTTGCTGCCTTCTGAAATTTTATCCTGAATATAGGTAGGTGTTGACGAAAGCAAAACAGCTTCCATGATGGAGCACAAGAATGACATGGCCAGGGCCAAAAATAAATAAATAAGCAGGAGTGTCATAAAAAATCAATTTCATGTATGAACAGCCGAATGTACAAAATTACACATGAAAACGAGACTTTTTTTTTATTTTTGAATAAAATATAACCACAAATTCATGAAGTATATAAGTAATCAGAAGCTGGATCTGGCAAATCAATTTGTAAATGATACCAATCAGCACATATTTCTCACTGGTAAAGCAGGTACAGGAAAAACCACTTTTTTACACCACTTAAAGAATCATTGCAAAAAGCGTATGATTGTTGTTGCACCTACAGGGGTGGCTGCAATCAACGCCGGTGGAGTAACCATCCATTCATTTTTTCAGCTGCCTTTCGGGCCAATCCCTCCTTCAAACGGTACTTCCCGGGAAAACATTTTTCAAAATAATACTGAAAAGAGTAAGTTTTACAGGTTCAGCCGGGAAAAGAAAGATATCATCCGTTCACTGGATCTGCTTGTAATCGATGAGATTAGTATGGTACGTGCAGACCTTCTTGATGGTATTGACAGCGTTTTGAGAAAATACCGTACACCATCCAAACCCTTTGGCGGAGTGCAACTGCTGATGATAGGTGACCTGCAACAACTTGCACCGGTTGTTAAAGAAGAAGAGTGGTCCCTGTTGAGCAGGTACTATGCTTCGCCTTTCTTTTTTAGCAGCCTTGCATTACAGCAGGATACTTTTGTAAGCATTGAACTACGCCATATATATCGGCAAAGCGATTCCGGTTTTATCACCCTGTTGAATGAAATTAGGGAGAATAAATTAAGTCCCGAATCCTATGAAAAACTAAACAGCAGATATCAGCCGGAGGTGGATCATGCTGCACCTGATGATTATATTACCTTGACCACACACAATGCACAGGCAAAAAATATCAACCAGGGGCGATTAAAAAAACTTCAAAGCAAATCAAAAAGCTTCCGTGCTGAAATAACAGGCACTTTTCCGGAATATATGTTTCCTACTGAAGAAGAATTGGAGCTCAAGGTTAATGCCCAGGTTATGTTTGTTAAAAACGATGGTCCCCAGAAAAGATATTACAATGGTAAGATTGGCAAGGTGGTAAAAATTGATTCTGATTTAATTCATGTCCTTTGCAATGATTCTGTTGAGCCAATTGAAGTGGAACGTGTAATCTGGGAAAATTCAAAATATACCATTAACGGGGAATCAAAAGAAATTGAAGAAACTATTACCGGTACCTTTGAGCAATTTCCCTTAAAACTTGCATGGGCCATTACCATTCATAAAAGTCAGGGACTTACTTTTGACCGGGTAATTATTGATGCACAGGCCGCATTTGCACACGGCCAGGTATATGTTGCGCTTAGCCGATGCCGTAGCCTTGAGGGGCTTATCCTGAGTACCCCAATTTCATCCAAAGCCATAATTAATAATAATCAGGTTGATGCGTTTACCAATCGCATCAAAGAAAATCAGCCCAATGAAGATATGCTCACCCGGTACAAAAATCAATATGAAATATTTCTGCTCAAAGAACTCTTTTCATTTACTTCCTTGTCATGGGGTATAAGCCAGTTTTTGAAGCTTTATCATGACAACAAAAGCACTGTTGTTAGCAATATTTCTGAAAAAGCAGGAGGATTTGGGAAAAAATTTTATGATGAAGTATCTTCCGTTTCTGAAAAATTCGAAAAGCAGATCGATCAATTGTCACAACCCACTTCATCGCTTGAAAAGAATGAAGTGCTAAAGCAACGCATTAAAAAAGCATGTAAATATTTTTTAACCAAGATGCATGATATTCAGGAAATCTTTCATCCCGATGTAACATTCGATACCGATAACAAACAGGTAAAGAAGGCCGTTAATGAATCTATAGTAAAAATAAGAAAACTGGTCCAGGAAAAAATTATTTGTCTTGAAGCAAGCATGCAGGAATTTTCTGCAAACCATTATTTAACTATTAGAGGAAAGGCCAAATTGGCAGAAGTTGCCGGGACAGAAAAACCCGTGTCTGCATCAAACAAAGCTAAAAAGGAAACAAACCTGGATCATGCAGAATTTCCGGAGTTATTTGGTGTTTTAAAGCGCTGGCGACAGGAAAAAGCCAATGAACAGGGAGTTCCGTTATATATGATTATCCCGCAAAAGACCATGCTGTCGCTGTGTAATTTTTGTCCTCAATCCATGAAACAGTTAAGTGAAGTAAAGGGCCTGGGTAAGAAAAAAATCCAACTCTATGGTGAAGAATTGCTGAATATACTTCAGTCGTTTGAACACCTTAAACCATCATCAAATACCCATGTACCGTTAAATGTTAATGATGAAGTATCAAAGCCGCATACACGGGAGATTAGTCTGAATTTATTCCGTAAGAACAAGGCAATTCATGAAATAGCGCAAGAAAGAGGATTGCAGCCATCTACAATAGAAGGGCATTTATCACATTACATAGGTACTGGAGAAATAGCGCTTGAACAAGTGGTTTCAAAGGATAAAATACGTAAAATTGAGAAGGAATTGTCAGCAGCGGCATCTTTTGAATTAAAACCTGTCAAGGAAAAACTGGGCGATGATTTTTCGTATGGAGAAATTAGGATGGTGCTTGCGCAGTTTAAAAAGGATGTAAATAGCTGATAATAATAAAATTAAGTGAGCAAGGAAAAGTATTGTATCAGAAAAGGCATGCTGAATAGCATGGTGTTGCGTATTGGTCAGACTACTGGGCATGCAGCCATTCGATTTGCTGTGGTAATTGGCGGGCACACAGGCCCGTATCCGGGAGGGGCTATTGCTGCACTGGTAATGGCTGTTGATTGTACTGGCAGGTAGAAAGCAATTACAAACCGAAGGTTAAAGATACGCTTCTAAGACCTCGCTAAAGCGTTGATAATTCAATGGTTTTTCAAGCACATCATTAAACCCTTCATCAAAACAGCGTCTTCTTACTTCTGCATCCAGTGCGGTGAAGGCTATAATTGGTATTTCAGGCCTGATGATACGCATAAGGTTTTGAATTCTTATCCCATCGGTATCTGGTAACCGGATATCCAGAATAACCATTTCCAAGGAGTTATGGATTTTTTTGAACTTCTGAAGCCCTTTTAATCCGTGTGATTCACAGATTAAAGCAATTCCGGCATCATCCAGGAGTTCTTTAATTAACAATTGCGATACATCATCATCTTCTACAAGCATCACAGTTTTTTTCATAGTCGTTTGATCATTGTTTCTAATGGAATATTTTTCTAACTTAGTGACAAGGCTGGCAATAATTTAGCAAGTCGCTGTGTTAAATTGAAATAGGGTTTTGTCCGAACAATGTCCTAAACTTATCATTAATTAATCCTTGTTTAGGGCAGATTTGTAATTTGGGCCTAATTTAAAAATATTTTTCTGAATTGCAACATATAAGTTGCAAAAACTGATAATATTTCAACTGCAACATATATGTTTCGCATTACTATCAAATTATTTACGATTATTGTATTTCCAAAAAACTTACGGTTTGAAGTACGATTTATACATCAGGAAACTCGGAGAGCATATACGTCAACTCAGAGAGGAAAAAGGATTTACCCAGGAAGCTTTTGCAGCAAAAATTAACAGAGACCGACAAAGTTACCAGAGGATTGAGTTGGGTAAGACGAATCCCACCATGCATTATCTTCTTGATATTGCCGAAGGCTTTAATATTTCTTTTAAGGAGTTGTTTAATTTTAGTGTAGAAGAGTGAGAACCTTAAATCCGGGGAATTTCAGAATTTATCAATGATTATTATTCTTTTTGATTATCAGATGAAAACCACCGGATTTTGCCTTTATTTTCCGGTTCAGTGAATATCTGTTTTTCATTAAGTCAATGCAATTCCCTCCATTGTATTAACCGTAATTCCGGTTTCTTTTCCACCATAGTTTTCAATCAAGACATGGGGTTCCAGCCCTTCACTCACTTCTTTATTATCAAATAGCATGAAGGGGTTCAAGAGGTCAATTGTTAGATTGTCAATCAAAAAAGCCTGGTATTTTTGATTGTTTTCAGAGCTTCTTATTACATTTGACTTTCATGAATGATTGTAAAAACATACATTGTCCTGAATGTGAAATACACTTTCCTGCATCCTATTACAGGAACTGTTCAAATTGTTATGTTTGCTCATCATGTGAAGTTTACTCATGCCCATCGTGTGGTACGAGAATTGTAATCACCGAACCGAAAAAAATAAACACCTGATTGAACCTATTGATTATATCATTTACTTTGTGCCTTTAATTTAAATGTTTTTAATATGCAGCAATTTCAGGATGATATTATGCGGGCAAAACAACTCGCCCTGGAGATAGAGGAACGCCTTATGGAAAAAATAGAAAGCCTTGAACGACGCGTATCCACACTTGAAGATCAGTTGACAAAAACCGATCAATCAAAAAAAGATTAAATGAGTTGGTATCAGGCTAATTTAGGAGAAATAGCGGCGTTGCTTACTGCTGTTTTCTGGACTGCCACAGCCCTGGCTTTTGAATCAGCCAGTGTAAAAGTAGGTTCCCTTGCAGTTAATGTTATTCGATTATTTATTGGGTTGTTCTTTTTGAGTGTCTATACTTTATTCTTAAGGGGAGCACTTTTACCTACGGATGCCACAGGTTACCAATGGTTTTGGTTGTCTTTATCAGGGTTTGTGGGTTTTGTGCTTGGCGATCTTTTTTTGTTTAAATCTTACACCATAATCGGGTCGCGCTTTGCCATGCTTATTATGACTCTGGTTCCACCTTTGACAGCCATTCAGGGAAGGTTAATCCTGGGCGAAAGGCTAACCTTATACAGCTATGTTGGTATGTTGCTTACATTTTCGGGAATTGTGCTGGCAATATTCTCCAGGGCCGATCGCAAGAGCCGGTACAAACTTAAACTGGCTCCAAAAGGGGTGCTGCTGGCTTTGGGAGGTGCTATTGGTCAGGCTTCCGGACTTGTGCTAAGTAAATTTGGGATGCAGGATTACGATCCTTTTGCAGCCACTCAAATCCGGATCATTACCGGTATTTTTGGTTTTGCTGTTTTGGTAAGTTTCCTGGGACGCTGGAAGCGGGTTTATCAGGCCCTTTTCAACAAAAATGCCATGATGGGTATTACAACTGGTTCATTTTTTGGTCCCTTTCTTGGGGTTTCCTTTTCATTGCTGGCTGTAAAATATACTGAAACAGGCATCGCCTCAACCATCATGGCCATAGTACCTGTGTTAATTATACCACCGGCTGTGATATTTTTCAAACAAAAAGTCACCGGCATAGAAGTTGTTGGGGCTTTACTCAGTGTGACAGGTGTTACCTTGTTCTTTTTAAAATGAACAACTGCATGGAATGGTGAATCATAAAGAACACTTTTATGAACAATGAATTTCAGGGAGAGATACTCCGCGAATTAGTTGCCTATAAAATGCCCTTTGGAAAATATAAGGATCGTGTCATTGCTGATCTGCCTGAGCATTATTTGCTTTGGTTTAAACAAAAAGGATTTCCACGCGGGAAACTTGGCATTTTAATGGAAACTATGTTTGAAATCCGTCTGAATGGATTGGAATATTTACTCAAACCATTAAGGGGGGCATAATTATTTGCAAATTTATACGTTAATGTTGCTTTAAAAGATGTCAGAAAAAAATAACCTGTATTTTCCTCCTGAATGGGCACCACAGTCAGGTGTGATGATTGCCTGGCCGGATAAGTATACCGATTGGGCAGATACACTCCATAAGGTATTGCCTGTATATGTTGAAATAACAAAACAAATTGCCCGGTTTGAAGATGTGCTTATTGTGTGCCGAGATGCAAAGGAGGTTCAAATGCGCCTTCCTGACAAGTCCCTATCCAAAATCCATTTTTTGGAGACGGATATCAACGACACCTGGACGCGCGATTTCGGTCCGATAACGGTCTTTGAAGACGGGAAACCCAATATCATTGATTTCGGTTTTAATGGTTGGGGGAATAAATATGATTGGCATCACGACAATAAGGTTACACAGAAACTTTATAACTCTGAACTCCTGGCGAAGGTTGGTTACATTAATCGGTTGAATTTTATTCTTGAGGGTGGGAGCATTGAAACAGACGGGCAGGGTACATTGCTGACTACTTCGTTATGTTTGCTTTCAGGTACCCGCAACAGAAATATAACAAAAGCTGATATAGAAAAGGCCTTAGGGGATTCCCTGGGAATAAAGCAAATTCTCTGGCTCACAAAGGGGCATCTGCAAGGCGATGATACTGATGGGCATATCGATACCCTTGCCCGGTTTTGCAATGAAAACACCATAGCTTATGTTTCCTGTAAAAACCAACATGATGATCATTTCAAAGAACTTCAGGCTATGGAGGGCGAACTTAAAGGGTTTAAAAATACGGATGGAAACAGCTATCACCTCGTTCCATTGCCAATGGTACCGGCAATATTTGATGAGGAGAATAACCGGTTACCCGCAACCTATGCCAATTTTTTAATTATAAACAGGGCTGTATTGGTTCCTGTTTATGGAGTGGATGAAGATAAGGAAGCACTGGAAGTTCTGCAATCCGTTTTTCCTGCCCGTGAAATCATTCCTGTGAATTGTTTACCTTTGATTGGGCAACACGGGTCCTTGCATTGTATAACTATGCAACTGCCCAGGGGTATTTTAAAAACAGAATAAACGATGAAGAGAATTGTAACAGGCACTGTCCAGCAGCAAAATACTGGCAATGTTGAGGAAAACATTAAAAAGATCGAAGCCAATATTCGTGAACTGGCACTTGGCGGGGCTACTCTGGTAGTTTTGCCCGAATTGCACAACACACTTTACTTTTGTCAGTCAGAAAATCTAGACGTGTTTGATTATGCTGAACCAATTCCCGGTCCTTCAACCCAAACATATGGAAGGTTGGCCAAAGAACTTGGCATCGTACTGGTAACCTCTTTATTTGAAAAGCGTGCTCCTGGTTTGTATCACAATACTGCAGTTGTATTTGAAAAAGACGGTTCTATTGCAGGAAAATACCGGAAAATGCACATTCCCGACGACCCTGGATATTACGAGAAATACTATTTCACCCCTGGTGATATGGGGTTTAATCCCATAAAAACTTCTGTAGGTAATCTGGGACTACTCGTATGCTGGGATCAATGGTTTCCGGAAGCTGCACGACTGATGGCATTGAAGGGGGCAGAGGTTTTGATTTATCCCACGGCCATAGGGTGGGACAGGGCTGATACCAAAGACGAACAAGCCCGCCAGCTTGATGCCTGGGTAACCATTCAGCGAAGTCATGCTATCGCCAACGGCATTCCCTTAATTGCTGTCAACCGAACAGGTTTTGAAGCCAGCCCTGAAAATTCTGACGAGGGTGCTGACTTTTGGGGAAACAGTTTTGTGTGCGGGCCACAGGGTGAGTTTTTAACAGAAAATCCTGGAGTGAAAGAGTTAAACCTGATAGCCAACATTGATATTAGCAGGTCGGAGAAAGTCAGACAAATATGGCCCTACCTGCGTGATCGGCGTATTGATGCTTATGGCGATTTGACCAAACGTTTTATTGATGGTTGATGTGCTGATAGTTTGGTTGTTTGATGTGGTGATTTTTTGATTGTTTGATGTGCTGATGGTTTGATTGTTTG
>CAZZBU010000036.1:0-12540 GCA_964652315.1 uncultured Bacteroidales bacterium | reverse complement strand
TTGATGTGCTGATGGTTTGATTGTTTGGTTGTTTGATGTGTTGATTGGTTGATTGGTTGATTGCTTGATGTGCTGATTGTTTAATTGTTTGATGTGGTGATTGATTGATTTAGTTGTTGATTTGGTGGTTAATCTGGTAGTTAATTTGATGGTTAATTCATTGTAATTCAATAGTTGATAAATGAAATTGCAACGAATTACAACGAATTACAATGAATTCCTCACCATACTACAATTTAATACACCAATATTACCCCATCACTTCACTGCTTCCCGCTCACTGCTACCCGTTCACCGTTCACCGCTCACTTCCCCCCCTCACACTAATAACGAATTATCCGCTCCACCCTATATTTAATCAAGTACTGTTTAATAATCCCCTGCACTTCCCGGTTATCGGTTTTGGGAGTGATGCACTCATCCAGTGTTTCCAGGGAGCTAATGCCTTCATTAATATCGACAAACCCATAGCCGATATATTTGCCGTTATAGACTTTCACCACCGATCGTTCTTCAGCATGACGGCCGGCATCGATAATGAAAAATGATTCGTTGCCCATCGATAGCGCATTTATCAGTTGAATAGCCCGTTTATTGTAGTCTTCGGTTGGTTCTTCACCACGACAGGCCCCATGGCATTGCCTTAACCGGTAATAAAAGCACTCTGCAGCTCCTTCATCCAATCCTGTTAAGGTTTGACAAAGATTCAGTTTTTCGGTAAAGTGATGAATTATCTTTCTTGCTTCGGTTTTATTTACAAAGGTAGTAATGGGTTTTCTGTGATCAGCACTGTTCTTTTCAAGGGAAAAACACAAATACCCCCGTTTATCAAACCTGGAATATAAGCCATAATAGAAATAGGCCCTGCGTTGGGCTTTGTTGTAAAGGGGGCGGTGCTTTTTAATTTCTTCCGACTCTTCCAGCAGGGCAATCAATTCATTTCCTGTTTTCTGAACGCTGATGTCCAGAATATTTGATTTCATCTCAAGGGCTTTTTTAGTTGATTTGTTCAGCAAATGACTCATTACCCTGTTACGGATGTTTTTGCTTTTGCCAATATATATAATATCACCCCTGTCGTTGTGAAAATAATAGATACCCGGTTCTTCAGGCAGGGCATCAATTTTTTTCCGGTCAAAATCAGGATGAAATCCTTTGGTCGAAACCAGGGTCATCTCATCAAGCACACTGTCTGCGATGGTTTTGTTTTTTTTAAGCAACAGCTCAAATAGCTTCACTGTTGCCATGGCATCGCCGGCGGCTCTGTGACGACCGTTAATATTGATGTTAAGCTCAGCACATAGTTTACCCAGGCTGTAGGATTTGCGGGCCGGGATAAGCTTGCGGCTTAGCTTAACGGTGCAAAGCTGCTTTCGAAAAAAATTGTATCCAAGGGTTTTAAATTCATTCCTGATAAAATTATAATCAAAGCTGGAGTTATGAGCAACAAAAAGTTTTCCTTCCGTCAATTCCACGATATGCTTAGCCACCTCATAAAATTTGGGTGCGTCAGCAACCATTTCATTGGTTATGCCGGTCAGGCCTGTTATGTGCCCTGGAATATATTTTTCGGGATTAATAAGCGTAACAAATTCATCCACTACCTGAATGCCGTCGTGTATAAAAATGGCAATTTCTGTAATCTTTTCATGTACAGGACTGCCACCAGTTGTTTCAATATCTATAATAGCGTACATCTACTGTTTTAAAAACGGTTGTTCATCATCACCCTCATGTTCCTTTTGCAAGTATAAACAAAACCCATCAAATAAAAATAAATAATTTTTTGATAGGGTATTTTATTTCCATGCTATCTTATAAATGAATAAGGTTAAAATATTAGAGCTTTAATGAAAAAAAAAAATAAAACTTAAAAAGATGAAGACAAAGAACTTATTAACCGGCATTATGGGCGCATTTTTGTTTTTTGTATTGGCCAGTTCAAGTGGCTATGCACAAACCAATGAGTTGGAACGCCCGGATACAACTACTTACATTGATATAATGGGTAAAGTTGTGGATAGAGAAACCGAAGAACCTGTGATTTTTACCAATGTATATATGGTGGGTTCAAACCTGGGAACTGTATCAAACTCAGAAGGTGAATTTATAATTAAGGTTCCCAAATCAGCGAAAGACAAAAAAATTGGATTTTCAAACATTGGGTATAATAACCTGCAAATGGATGTGGCATCGCTTAAGAAGAGCGGCAATATCATCATGTTGGAACCGGCAGCCATTCCCATAGAAGAAGTGGAAATCCGTTCTGATGATCCGGAAGATTTGCTGCGCGCTGCCATGAAAAGGATACCAGAAAACTATAACACAGTAGCTGAAAAAATGACGGCTTTCTATCGTGAAACCATCAAACAAAACTGGAATTACGTGGCCGTTTCAGAAGCTGTTGTTGAAGTTTATAAGGCACCTTATAACAGGACTGAAAACGATCAGGTGAAAATTTTTAAAGGACGCAAAAGTGAAGATGTGAAAAAGATGGATACCCTGATCTTCAAATTGCAGGGCGGACCTAATACAATGGTGCTGCTGGATGTGGTTAAAAACCCAAACATTCTGCTTGATCCGGAGATGTTTGAATTTTATGAATATGAGCTTGTAGGTGTGCTGAATATCGATGACAAACAGAATTATGTGATTAAATTTGATCAAAAAAAGACAGTAGACTATGCCTTGTATAGCGGTAAAATCTATCTTGACGTGAACAATCTTGCTGTTACCGGACTGGAGTTTAACCTAAGCGAACGAGGCATTGATAAAGCCGCCAATGTATTGGTACGTAAAAAGCCACTTACCCTTAAAGTTGAACCTTTGGGAGCATATTACCTGGTTAATTACAGACAGGAGGATGATGGTAAATGGTACCTCAACCACGTACGCTCTGAACTGGTGTTGAAATGCAAGTGGAAAAGAAAACTCTTCAGTTCAAAATACACTGCCATGGCTGAAATGGCTGTAACTGACAAAACAAAAGATGATGTTGAACGGTTCAGAAACCGTGAGGTTTTAAAACGAAACGAAATATTCATTGAGGGTGTAAGCGAGTATTATGATGAAGATTTTTGGGGAGGTTTCAATTACATTAAACCCGAAGAATCAATTGAAGATGCTATTGAAAAAATCAATCGTAGGATGCTCAGGAGGTTATCGTCTATCGATTAAATAGTTCGTGGTTAGGGGTGTTGGGCAGGCTACTTGTACAAAATACAGGTAGCTGCCCAATTTCTTTTTCAGTAAAATTTCCTCAATAAAATTTGTATCTTGCAGAATCAAAAGGTAAATATTGAAAAGAAGTTCGTTATTAATCAGCAGAATAAGCTAATGTCTGTGCCGGATAATGTGATTTTCAGGAAGATTCAGGCGGGTGATCTCAAGGCATTTGAAACCCTGTTTAAAACCTATTACCCGATGTTGGTGGATTATGCAAGAAAATATGTTTCTGATATTACAGAAGCTGAGGAAATAGCACAAGAACTCTTTTCCAACCTTTGGGAGAAAAAAGAAACGATTGAAATTAAAAGTTCTTTGCGCTCATATTTGTTCAGGGCCATACACAACAATTGCCTGTTGTTTTTGCAGCATAAGGCCGTGGAGTTAAAATACGAAAATTATATCAAGTCCAGGGAAATACAGTCAGAACCCGATCCTGTGGAATCCATCAGAGCAAAGGAACTGTTTGAAAAATTACAGGATACCCTGAGCAAATTGCCTGAACGGGCAGGCACCATATTCAAAATGAGCAGATTTGAAGGATTAAAGTATCATGAAATTGCTAAAAAACTGGATATCTCTGTAAAGACTGTGGAAGCAAATATGGGGAGGGTGCTCAAAACGCTTAGACATAGCTTGAAAGAGTATACCCATTAAAGTATTCAACCTAAGCAGTAATATAATAGAATATGCAAAATATAAATAAAAAATACTGGGATTTAATTGCCAAGCAATTGGCAGGTGAAGCTTCTGTAAGGGAGGTACAGGAGTTGACAGCCTGGCGCAGCAACAGTCCTGAAAACGAGAAGCTTTTTATTCAGGCTAAAAGGGACTGGAACATGCTTCGCAAGGTAGATGTGATTGCGAATGTTGATGTGGATAATGCCTGGCAAAAGCAACTGCAACGAATTAAACCCAGCGACAAATTTAATGATACCGGTGTGTCTTCCATCAGGAAATCTACTTTTTACAGAGTGGCAGCCTTTGTTGCCTTGTTCCTTACCATTGGTTTGTCGCTCATTTTACTTGACCGGCAGCCTATGTTAACTGAAACTGTTACTGGAGGATCCTCAGATACGCCGGATGCAGTTGAATTGCCTGATGGCAGCAGGGTTTTTCTAAATCAACAGGCCCGACTGGTTTTTCCACGTACATTCGGTGATGTTCGGAAAGTAGAATTGCAGGGCGAAGCATTTTTTGAAGTAACACACAATCCTGAAAAACCTTTTGTAATAGAAGCAGGAGATGCCCGGGTAAAAGTATTGGGTACATCTTTTAATGTGTTGGCTCCAGAAAAGCAAAAAGAAGTGGAAGTATTTGTTGAAACTGGTAAAGTGCAGCTTTCGGGCAAAAACCGTGAAGAAGAGGCAGTGGTGCTTGAACAGGGCAATGTTGGTAAGTTATCTGGCTATGGGTTAATCAAATATCAGAATACAGACAAGAATTATATGGCGTGGAAAACACGCAACCTTATTTTTGATAACACGAGCCTTAAGGATGTAGCGGGCATTTTAAACCGGGTATATCAGGTGAATCTTGAATATCAGGATACGGCTTTGCAAAACTACCGGATAAACTCAACTTTCAGTAACCAGGATATCGATTTTGTGATGGAGGTAATCTGCAAAACACTGAATCTGGAAGCTGAGCGGAAATCGCCGGGCACCATCCTTCTAAAACATAAACAATAGATACAGTCATTTGAAAACCTTCCGGAATGGGATAAATAAAAATACATTTTTGTTTTGGGCATTGGTTTGTTCACTTTTATTGAACGGATCAAAGCCTGAAGCCCTGGCACAAGATTCTATTCTTCAAAAACCAGTGGATATATCTGCTGAGAACCAACCGGTATTTGAAGTGTTGGTTGCTTTAAGTCAGGATCTGGGATATCATTTTTCTTATAGTTCGGGTTTAATACCTTCGGATAGGCGTCTTACACTGCACAAAAAGGAAATAATGCTTCGGCAGGTGCTAAACCAAATCTTTGACAGCACTAGTGTTGAATATCAGGTGCTTGATAAACAAATCATCATAAAATCAAGATACAGGATACCCTCAGACACATCATCGTATGAAGTATCCATATACCCTTACAGGGAAATCAGTGGTTTTGTTAAGGAAGCAAACTCCGGAAAACCTGTTCCTTTTGCCAGTGTAAGCCTTGTTGGTAAACCTGTTGGCACCATTACGAATACCGATGGCTCTTTTTCATTGAAAATACCTCAGCAGTTTATTAACGATACCATTGATGTTTCAAGCATGGGATATAAAAGCATCGCAAGGCCCATAGCTGCTTTTACAGAGAATGTTGCTTTGTTTTTACTCGAAATTGATTTAATCCCCATCCAGGAAGTCATTATCCGGAAGACGGATCCTTTGGGGTTGATCAGTCAGGCATTAGACAAAATACCGGATAATTATGCCACTGAGCCTGCACGCTACACAACGTTCTATCGTGAAGCCACTCAGCGCAATGAGGAATATGTAGCATTGTCTGAAGCTGTACTGTATTTGTACAAAACGTCATATAATAATCCTTATAGCAATGATCAGGTGAAAGTATTCAAAAGCCGGAAGTCCATAGACATTTCAAAGCTTGATACTGTCACGCTTAAGCTGAAAGGCGGCATTGAAACCAGCCTTTTGCTTGATTTGGCTAAAAACCCGGCCGATTTTTTACAAAAAGACAATTTCGCTCTTTATGAATTTAAGGTGGCTGATATTGTATCATACGATAATCATCCGACTTATGCCATTGCTTTTGATCAACGACCGGAAGTGAACCTGCCGCTTTTTAAGGGCCGATTGTATATTGATATTGAGACACTGGCTATCCGTGGCGCTGAATTTGAATTAAGTCCCAGAGGTATTGTGCATGCCGGAAATACCTTGGTTGTTAAGCAAACAAGGCGCTTTAAGACAAGGCCCACATCGGCAAAGTATTATGTCCGGTACCGGCAGATTGGAGAAAAATTTTACCTCAACCATGTTCGTTTCGAAACTGAATTTAAGGTGCGAAAAAAACGAAAGTTGTTCAGCACAACCTTTAAAACCATTACCGAACTGGCAGTAAACAACATTGATACCACTGATGTACGTCGCTTCCGTTACCGCGAAATTGCACGCATTGACGATATTTTTATTGACCAGGTTCAGACATACGATCCTTCCTTCTGGGGCCACCTGAATTTTATTCCGCCCGACGAATCACTGGAAGAGGCCATGGAGCGGATAAACAGTATTCTGGATTAGATTTTTCAGGTTCGGACAAGTACTTTTTTATACTGCGGCATACCTGTTTACCATTCAATTGATTAGTGTTTGGTAATTTCATATATTTACACTAAAATAACTTAATACCTTCTGTTATGCTCAATAACCCTGCTCTGGATGTAGCCATAGGACTCATCTTTATCTATGCACTATTCAGTCTGTTGGCCACCACCATCACCGAACTGATTTCAGCATGGTTGAATTTTCGCGGTGAATTTCTGAAGAAAGGCATTCAGCGCATGCTCGACGACGATTCGGGTGTAAGTATTGTGGATAATCCTGCAGCTTATCATGAACCTTCAAATGACCACTCAAAGAAACATAAAAAGCAGCCCAGGTTTAGCAGGCTTTTTTTTGATCGCGCAGAAATTAAGTATCTGGGTAAAAAAAGGCTCTTCCGGAAAGGAAATAATTTCCCGTCATACATTAAAGCAAGAACGTTTGCAAAAGCCTTTTTGAACACCCTGGAAAAAGCCAAAAAAACACATCAGGATCTTGTAGGATTAAGAGAATCCCTTGATGAGAAAATACCCACTCAGGAATTTATCCGGGATCTCATAGAAGAAAGCAACTACAATATCGAGCGGTTTAAAGCCCTTGCTGAACGTTGGTTTAACGAGACCATGGAACGGGTAGCTGGATGGTATAAACGGAGGGTTCAGTTGGTGAGCTTTATTGTAGGACTCATTCTGGCTTTTTCCATGAACCTTGATACCTTAACCATCGGTAAAAAGCTCAGCACAGACAAAGAAGCCCGGTTAGCCATGCTTGAAGCCGCAAGCGTGGTTTCTGAGGGGAATCCTGTAACTACTACTAATGATACTACCTTTTATGGGCGAATTGATGAACTGAATGCACGGATAGATACTATTCTGACGGATGTGGAAGAAGCTGAATCCATTCTCCAATTGGCACCACCTGAAAATTTTAAGCTGATGGGTACTGGTGCCAGTAAAGCATCCTGGCTGTATGTATTGGGCTGTTTATTAACAGCCATCGCACTGTCTGTTGGCTCGCCATTCTGGTTCGATCTTTTAAACCGGTTGGTTAAGGTCCGTAGTTCCGGAGTACAGGAAAAAGCACCATCACAGCAATCGAAAAACAAACCTGTTGGATAATGGCCATGAAAGTCAAAACTGTTAAACAAGTTTATATCCGTGCTTATACGCCCTATCAGAATAATGATAATCTGAAAGGTTTGTTGAATCCCGGTTTTGAAGTTGATGTGATTGAAGAAGTCAGCGGACAAAGCATCGATGGCAATAGCATTTGGTATAAAGATAAAAACGGCGATTATTACTGGAGTGGTGCATTTGATACTTTTCCAGGTGTTGATAAGGAGATTCCGTTGGAATCCCATAATTACAATATGACCTTTAGAAACCTTTTGCCCAAATACCGCAATAGCAGGGGAAGAGGAGTAAGAATTGCCCTGCTTGATACCGGCATATTAAAAAATCACATTGTTTTAAGCTCCCGAAAAATCATAGAAAAAAACTTTTTGCCCGGCATTGGAGATAGCGATGTTGATGGACATGGCACGGCCTGCGCATCCCTCATAAACGGTTATGCAAAAAATAGTCCTGTTTTTTGCGGGACGGCCCCGGAAGCAGAGCTTATTTCCTGTAAGGTTGCTGAAAACCGCAATGCTTTTAGTCCGGAGGCTGTAATTAAAGCGCTTGAGTTTATCCGGCAGGAGGGAGATATCGATATCGTTAATATGAGCTTCCAGGTGGCTGGTAAACAGTATGAACAGAAAATCGTAAATCTTTTGTCGGCTTTCTCAAACAGCACGCTTTTCATTGCTGCAGCAAGAAATAATGATAAACTGTTCAAAGATTACCTGGCCTTCCCAGCCAGCCATAACGCAGTTATTGCCGTAGGGCAGGTAACCCCGGCAGAGCTTAAGAAAAATATGAACCTTGGGAAAAATATTCATCCCGGGGTATCTTATCTGATGGAATATATGCCTTATCTGACTGCTGGCATTGAATCAACCGGTGATATGGAACAGCCTTTTGGCAGTAGCTATAGCACGGCGCTGGTTAGTGGTATCAGTGCTTTAATTGTTTCGGAATTCAAGAGCAGGGGAGTAGTTGCTGTCAGGGAAGATGTGAAATCAAAATTAACAGCAATGTCCTTTGACTTAACGCCAATGGATTTGAATAAAGAATTAAAATTATTTAGCCTGTAATTTAATAATCCCTGCAATGTTGCTTGAAAGCAAGCCAGTGCTTGATCAACTTGCTGGTAAAACCAACTTATGATGAAAAAGAAAATCGGTTATTTCCTGGTATTGATAATTATAGCACCGGGTTTATTTGCCCAAAACGCTTATTATGATGCCCTTTTTCTCAGGAAACATACCAAAGGTCAAATAATCACTCTTGACAGCATGGTACTGACCGTGCTGCACCAGTATTATTCGGAAATTAACGCCAACTCTGACATCACGGATGTACGGCATTCGTTTGCCACCAACCCCTTTTTGGATGATTTTGCTTTTAACGGACAGGGCCTGGCTGACCGGGGTTTTTTAGGATTGGGAAACTATAAGAGTTTTGTAGGCAAAGTTGCAGGAGTTGATGTCACTGCCTTTTCACAGGGGCTGAGCCAATTTATGATCGACCGGGCGCGTGAGGAGCTGAATATTGCTTTTTTCAACAGGTTTAAACGGTATGTTGAGAAAAACAATGAAATAAAACTGCTGTTTCCTTTGTCCACAACCAGGTTGGAAAACCTGTTATCCTATCATTATGCCCTGATGCTGCCACAGTTACGGCAGGCTTTTTATGAAGATTTTCAAAATCTGCCCGACAACATGATTGTGATGATGGAAAAAGGAAACTCATTTGAGGCACTTCGTGAAGATCCACATTTCATCCTTGTTCTAAACAGTTTCACACTCATGAGAAAACTTGAGTACATATCACCTCCGGACTTTTTTGAGCAACTACCGGAATTAACAGGGGGCATACCAACGGAAGAAATGGATTCTTCGATGATGAATTTTTATACCTCCCTGGTATTTACTTCGGTATTATCGTCTTCTCTGACAGATACCTCTGAAACCCGCCATTGGGTGCCTTCCAATGAGGTTTATACCAGGCTTATTAAGGATACCATTGCCCTGAGATTTTACCTGGGGCTGGTATATCAGGAAATAGCAAATGAAAATATTGAAACTCATGAACAATCCCTAACAGGTTTTTTCAACCAACATGCTAGTGATCTGGCCTGTTTTGAAGAAATACTAATGCAAATTGCTGCCTATACTTCAAAAATTGACACACATCTTGAACAGATCAATGAATTGAAAGTTGCAGAAAAAAAGCTGAAGGCGGCATACATTTCGGATTACATCAATACTACCATTGAAATTGTGAAATTTGGCTACAAAACTATTGGTGGGGCCGGTGCAGAAAGTGTGCCCTCAAGGCGATATCTTGATTATGTTGATAAAACCAACAGGATAGTTAAATATTCGGTAAGTGAACAGTTTCCTGCAGCTATTCTTGAGGTTGTAGAATTGATACAGAATATCTATCAGGTTGAGAAAGGTTTTGATGAGATTGATCATGCGCCGGAATGGCTTTCGCAATTAATAGTTTATGGAACTTTTATGGCTGGTTTGATTGAAGCAGGTACACCTGAAGAAGCCAAAAATGCCATTGCAGCAGCTGCCCTCCCTGCAGGCAGCAGCTCCATTAAAAAATACGCAGATATCAATGTAGCTGTCAATGGATATTTGGGGGCAAGCTACCGCATCGACTATAAGAAAGATAATGCTGTAAATGCATGGAACAGTCAGTGGGCTGTATCAGCGCCTGTTGGACTGACTTTAAGTACCGGGTTCAAGAGACGGGGGGCTGTTTCATTAACCGGAGTACTTTTAGATATTGGTGCTATTGTAGATTATCAACTGGCCAATGACAGTACCACCATTGAGAGCAAAATACGCCTTGGTAACATTGTTTCTCCCGGTGGGTATATGGTATATAATGCCGGTGCGAATCTGCCACTTTCCATAGGAATAGGTGCTCAGTATGGCCCCGGGTTGAGTTCAGTCAACGCAGACAATATTGCCGTTTTGAACGGGCCCAACTGGCGTGTGGGCGTATTTCTGGCCGTGGATATACCTATGTTTACCATTTTTAACAGGCCTAAACAAGAATATGGTTGTCCGTAAAAACAACTAATTATGAATAATGCTTCGAATGCCACATACCTATGAAATTAAATGGCCACGAATCTGCCCGCCGCAGGCTGGTGCACGAATGACGAATGACAAAGTCATTCGAAATTTGTGTGCATATATCACGTCTTATTACGACGTTTTCGGACATTTTAGTTGTTAGGTGAAAATTACAAAAGTACGTTGACTCAATGTTACTCAATGTTACTCATTTTATTCGTGCATTCGTGGCTAATATGCTATAGGTATATTCGCGGACAATCATTTTATAGAATTAATTTAAAAAAAGAGAAGGTTTAAAAAATCATGGTATCTCAAAAAATTAATTTGGATAGAAAATACCCTACCTTTACAATCTTCTAATATTAGGTATAAAAACAATGAATGGCAAAGAGCGGAAATATATTCACCCTGGAACACCGGTAACAATCGTTACCAAACAAGATCAACCCACAGGAAAGACAACGCAGGGAATTGTTGAACGAATATTAACGAACAGCGGGTTTCATCCTCATGGGATCAAGGTTAAGCTAATTTCAGGTGAGGTAGGCAGGGTGAAAGAAATACTAACAGTTGATGAACAATAGAACGGCAATCTTACTCCATATTACAGTATGAAATTCGAACAATATAATTTATTTCCAGCCCTGCACAAAAACCTAAAGCGATTGGATTTTAATCGTCCCACTGATATTCAATACAAATCAATAAAGCCAATATTAAAAGGGGAAGACATACTTGCTGTGGCACAAACCGGAACAGGTAAAACAGTGGCTTTTGCTTTGCCCGTGCTGCATCTGTTGTTAAGCCGGCCTGTTGATGCACTGCATCGGTTAACCCGCTGCATTGTTATGGTGCCAACCCATGAACTTGCCATTCAGGTTAGCGCAGTTTTTAAGGAGTTAGCTCTGGGGACTGATATACATGTTGCCGGTATTTTTGGTGGTACCGATCAAAACCCTCAGATTGAACAACTCACTCAGGGCGTTGATGTGGTTGTGGCAACCCCTGGCCGGTTATTTGATCTTGAAAGTCAGGGATACCTTTCCCTCAAGGCTGTTGAGGTGCTTATTCTTGATGAGGCGGACCACATGCTTGAGCTTGGGTTTAAGCACGACATGAACCAGTTAATCAGGAAATTGCCTGCACGCCGGCAGGTATTGTTTTTCTCGGCTACCTTAAACAAACGTGTGAAGGATTTAGCCTATTCATTGGTGCATAAAGCGGTACGTATACAAATATCACCAAAGGATCCCGTTTCCCGGAACATCAATCATTCAGTTGCTTTCATTGAAATGGATGATAAACGTTTTTTTCTGGAACGCATCATCAGGGAGAACCCGGATAAGAAGATGCTGGTTTTTGTACGTACAAAAGTACGGGCTGAACGGGTGTCAAAAGCGCTTGAACGCGTGGATATTGTCAGTCAAACGATTCATAGCGACAAGGGACAAAAAGAGCGCAGCCAGGTTATGGAGCAGTTTAAATCAGGAACCTGTAAAGTGCTCATTGCTACTGATGTAAGTGCACGTGGCATTGATATTCCTGATGTTGACATGGTTGTAAATTATGATATTCCTGAAGAGGCTGAGAATTATGTGCACCGTGTGGGGCGCACCGGAAGGGGGAAGCAGAAGGGATCGGCAATATCATTCTGTAGCAGCGAAGAAAGAGAAAAACTGCAATTGATTGAGACTTTTCTGAACCAACCCATTAATCAGTTGGATATTAAAAAGGAGGCTTACCAGGAAACAATTGATTTGTCGGAAGCTACTACCCATGATTGGCAGGCATTACTGGATGAAGCAAATGCAGCTGAAAAGCAAAGGAAAAGGAAAAAGAAA
>CAZZBU010000035.1:27827-29630 GCA_964652315.1 uncultured Bacteroidales bacterium | reverse complement strand
TGTTTAAGTGTTTATGAATGAATATACACCTTTAACAAGGGGTTACTCTTCCTTGTTACGGGTAGTATAAAATCCAAACGTTTTGGTGTTGATGGCAAGAGAACGCAGATTTCCTTCACGGTCGATTTCTCTTTCAACTGCTACAGGTTTGCCCAGAAGGTTATTTAACCCATTAATGCCCGCTCCGGCAACATCAATCAATGAACGATCATCTTTGGCAGCCAGTTCACGTGCCTGTGCCGGAATCCGCTTTTCAACCTTAGTCAGGGCCACTTCGCGCAGGGTAACATATTTCTCTTGTATGGATTGTGATCGTACCTTTTCAACAGGTTTTTGTTCACGGGATGCAATTGGTCTTGCTTCCACCATGGACTGATGTTCAATAGCAGTAAGTGTTCTTGGATTAACTTTCCTTACTCCGGTTTCAACTGTTTCTAAACCGGCTGCATCACCAGCGGGGTTATTATTCATGGCAATCAAATTGGTTCCAAGCGATTGAACGGGCCTTTTGTTTTTAATGCTTTTTCTTTCAGGCTGTTGATTTTCTTCCTGTGCAGGACGTTCAACATTAGCATCCGGAGTGCTTTCTGTATTTTGAGTATTATTGGTATCCTGTTTTTCATCAACAGGCTCAGGATTGTTTTGCCTGTCTTCTGTTTCACCATTTGGAGGAGTCTGAACCTGCTGGGCAATCTCCTGCCCGGATTGATTGGCTGGACCGGAAATATCCGGTATATTTAAAAGAGAAAAGTAAATGGTCAGCCCGGCAGCGATAGCCATGCCTATAGCCAGTACACGCCTTACCATAGGCATGGTTTTGTTCTTTTTTAACAAGTGCTTCCCAGGGAGGGTAACCGCATAATCGGGTTTCAGGAACGTCATCCGGAATAAATCTTCTTCCCGCTTTTTTTCAGGATGTTCCGCTAAATATTCCTGGTATTCCATCATTTTGGGAAGGCTCAGTTCTCCTTCCAGATATCCCAGGCAATATTCATCAAAATTCTTTTCATTGATGGATTCCCCTTCGTTAATGTCTTTTTTTAGCATATTTTTCTGAGAAAATGTTATATCCTCTCCAGCAGAAAGGGAAATACCTTCGAACAATTCCAGTTCCTGACGTTTATTGGGATAAACTGCAAGGAATGCCTGTAGCTCTTCCTGATCTTCAGGAGCCAGCCTTCCTTCGACATAATCGAGGAACCAGGCTTCATAATTATTTAAGTTTATCCGTAACATGTTAAATTACTGCTTCTAAATTTCCAATGTATTTTTTCAAAAACACGCGACCACGGAAAATGTAAACTTTTACCTGGCTTTCATTCAACCCGGTTATTTCTGCAATTTCCTGGTATGAATAGCCTTCATAATCGCGCAACAGGATGACTGTTTTTTGTATCCCGGGCAGTTTTTCAACGGCCTCGTTCAAAATCTCTTTAACATCACTGTATTGCTGACTGTGTGAGTACTGCCCAGGATTGACCTCTTCAAAGTCGCTCATCCGGCTTTCCTTGCGATGCACATCAATAAACCGGTGATATGCTGTGGTAAACAGATAGGATTTCACTTTTTCAAAACTTACTGTATCTTTTTTAATCCAGAGTTTTTCATAAGTATCCTGCACAATATCCCTTGCCCCATCTTCCGATCGAACATTTTTCAGCACAAACCGGTATAGGTTATCGGCATATTCATCCACGCTTATGTTGTATTCCTCAGCAGTCATTTTTATAATCAGTTCACAGGTAAGACGGCTACCTTACTAAAATGTTACAGGTAAAATTAAAAAAAAATCTGCTGAAAAGG
>CAZZBU010000035.1:20756-27727 GCA_964652315.1 uncultured Bacteroidales bacterium | reverse complement strand
TATCAAATGGAATATAATTATCCTTTTTCCCAAGTATGAATAGTTTGGGCATCTCATTATCGAGCAGTTCAGAATGGTCAGCTCTTTGCATCATGCCGCGCAATGCAGCCTGTATGCCCTTATCCGGGGTTTGAATACCTATCTTTTTAGCACGTTCAACTTCCTCGGGAAATTTTTCCAGGTTATCGTCGGCAAAAGCCTTTGGGATGTTGGTATTGATGATTAATTCCTTTTTCCCGGATTCCACCAACCCGATTTCACGCATCCGGTTTGCTTTTTTTTCATCTGTATCGGCAAAAGGTGAAGAATGGATAAACCCGAAACCTTTTACTTTATCCGGATATTTATCAACAAAAGCCAGGGTGGCATACCCCCCAAGGGAATGCCCAATAATAACAGCCGAATCAATTTCTTCGGTTTCAAGTACGATGTTCACAGCGTCGGCCATGTCTTCCATGGAAGCTGTATCGTCGTTGAATGTTGATTTTCCATGACCTGGCAGATCTATGGCTATCACCCGGAAATCGTTTGTTAATTCAGGCACAAAGTTATCCCAGATATTCAGCGATTCGAGGTATCCATGGAGAAGCACCAATGGCCTTCCTTTCCCCTGGTCGCTATAACGCAATTTAATTTGTTCAGAGGTTATGCTTTTTTCCATAATATTGCTATCGTTTACTGTTCATAACAGCTTCAATGTCGTCGGGTTCAATGGGGATGTGTTCCATCAAATCACGGTTTCCATCACTGGTCACAAGGATGTCGTTTTCCAGCCGGATGCCAATGCCTTCTTCTTCGATATAGATGCCTGGCTCACAGGTAAGTACCATGCCCGGCTCAAAAACAACATCACGTCCGCCAACATCGTGCACATCAAGTCCTAAAAAATGTGAGGTGCCATGCATGAAATATTTTTGCCACAGGGGACTGTCATCACTGGATTTTTCAGCATCTTCTTTGGAATAAAGTCCAAGGTTGACGTGTTCTTCCTCCCACATCTGACAAACCTTTTTATGCAGGGCATTGATGGTCGTACCCGGAACAATAAGACTACGGGCATACTTGAAAACCCGAAGCGTGGCTTCGTACAATTCGCGTTGACGGGGAGTAAATCTGCCGTTAGCCGGTATGGTACGTGAGCAATCAGCTGCATAATTGGACACATCGGCGCCAAAATCCATCAGCAGCATTTCGCCGTCGTTGATCTTATCGCTGTTTTCGATATAATGCAATACGCAGGCATTTTTACCCGATGCCATAATGGGCTCAAAGGCATGTCCACCAGCACCGTTTCGCAAAAACTCATACGTTACCTCTGCTTCAACTTCGAATTCTTGCATGCCGGGCTTAATTTGATGCAAAACCCTGTGAAAAGCTTTATTTGTAATGGCGCAGGCCTGTTCCATAAGCTTCAATTCTTCGGGTTCCTTTTTTAAGCGCAGGGTTGTCATAATTGGTGTGAGCCGGCTAAACTGATGAAGGGGATACTTTTTCTTCAAATCCTTCAGAAGCAACTCACCTGTCCTGGGAATGGGCGTACGGAATTTTAATTGCTCGGGTAAATTGATATACACATTGTCTCTTGTATAAAGCATCCCGTGCAACATGCTGTCAAATTCATCCAGGTAATGAACGTTTTCAATGCCAGAAACAGCTCTGGCTTCTTCTTTGGTCAATTTATGGCCTTCCCAGGTTTCCATAAGCTTATTGGCTTTGAGGATAAATAAGGCTTCCCGGTTTTTTTTATCCGGATTGCCCGGGTACAAGACCAAAATAGTTTTCTCCTGGTTTATGCCAGTCAGGTAAAACAGGTCGGCATTTTGCCGGTATACATGAAATTGATCGCCTGTACGCGGCATTTGATCACTGGCCTGCAGGATTACCACGGCATCTTTTTCGATTGCCTGAACTAATTTTGATCGATTCCTTTTAAATAATTCACTGGAAATTTCCCAATTCTTCATATCTTAGATTTATTATAAATTACATTTATGGTGATTTTGCATTTTGCAAATAGCCGTAAGCGAGATAAATTTGTATCCCCTTTTCTCTGTCCACTCATTCTTGAGCAAATATAATGCACAGGATTACGTTCTTCATAAATACGCAAGTTAAATAACTATTTTAAAAATTTCATTATGAGTAATATTTTTAATTCGTCTATCGGTCGAAAGTTGGTAATGTCACTGGCCGGGTTATTCCTCATTTCATTTCTGGTTGTACATTTGGGGATAAATATTCTGCTGGTGATTTTTGAATCACGGGAGCCGTTTAATATTGCTGCCCATTTTATGGGAACCAATCCGGTAATTAAAGTATTTGAGATAGTACTTTTCGGAGGCTTTTTCCTTCATATCATTTACGGTGTGATTTTGTTTATACAGAATTCGATTGCACGGGGCAGCATCCGCTATAAAATATCCAATCATTCGCAAACATCATTTTTCTCGAAATACATGATCCATTCTGCAGCCATTATTACCATCTTTCTGGTTATCCACCTGATGGACTTTTATATTGCAGCCAAATTCCTGGGTGAAGCGCCTGAAATCATGATTAATGGGGAACTACATCACGATCTTGGGCTGCTGGTAGTAGAGCGGTTTAAAATAGGATGGGTTGTTGCATTTTACTGTCTGTCCATGGTATTGCTGGCATTTCACCTGCATCATGGATTTCAGTCTGCTTTCCAAACCCTGGGAATAAACCATAAACGATATTCTCCAACCATCCATGCCATTGGGGTTATCTACTCCATTATAGTACCCCTGGGATTTATGTTAATCCCTTTGTACTTTTATTTTATTAAGTAACCCCTAATATTCACGTTGAATAAAATAATAATAGCATTATGATAAATTTAGATTCAAAAATTCCAGAAGGCCCTTTAGCCGAAAAATGGACCCAATATAAAGCCACCCAACGCCTGGTGAACCCTGCCAATAAAAGAAAACTTGACATTATCGTTGTCGGAACCGGTTTGGCAGGTGCATCTGCAGCAGCCAGCCTTGGTGAGTTAGGATTTAATGTTAAAAATTTCTGTTACCAGGACAGCCCACGCCGTGCGCATAGCATTGCTGCGCAGGGTGGGATTAATGCTGCCAAAAACTACCAGAATGATGGCGACAGCATATACCGGCTTTTCCATGACACCATTAAAGGTGGTGATTACCGCTCGCGCGAAGCCAATGTTTACCGCCTGGCCGAAGTAAGCAACAGCATTATTGACCAGTGTGTGGCCCAGGGTGTACCCTTTGCCCGTGAATATGGTGGATTGCTTGATAACCGCTCTTTCGGAGGGGCCCAGGTGTCACGGACGTTTTATGCCCGTGGTCAAACAGGTCAGCAACTTTTGCTGGGTGCTTACAGCGCGTTGAGCCGCCAGGTTGAAAAAGGGAGCGTGAAAATGTACAGCCGCCATGAAATGCTGGATATTGTGGTAATTGAAGGAAAAGCCCGGGGAATCATTACCCGCAACCTGATTACAGGTGAACTTGAAAGCCATTTTGGCCATGCAGTGGTCATTGCATCAGGTGGGTATGGAAACGCTTTCTTCTTATCGACCAACGCTATGGGTAGCAATGGAAGCGCTGCCTGGGTATGCTATAAAAAAGGCGCTGCTTTTGCAAACCCCGGTTTTGTTCAGATTCACCCTACCTGTATTCCGGTCCATGGCGATTATCAGAGTAAACTGACCCTGATGAGTGAAAGCCTGCGTAACGATGGACGGATTTGGGTGCCTAAGAAAAAAGAAGATGCTGAAGCCATCCGCGAAAAAAGGCTGAAGCCCACTGATATTAAAGAAGAAGATCGGGATTATTACCTTGAACGCCGCTATCCGGCCTTTGGTAACCTGGTGCCACGTGATGTTGCTTCACGCGCTGCCAAAGAACGTTGCGATGCCGGATACGGAGTTGGATCAGGCCTTGCTGTATATCTTGACTTTGCCGATGCCATTCAACGGCTGGGTGAAGATGTGGTGAAAGCACGTTATGGTAACCTGTTCCAGATGTATGAAAAGATTACAGACGACAATCCGTACAAAACGCCCATGATGATTTATCCGGCCATCCACTATACCATGGGCGGTATTTGGGTGGATTATGAATTGATGACTACCGTGCCCGGGTTGTTTGCCATTGGTGAGGCCAATTTCTCGGATCACGGTGCCAACCGGCTTGGTGCTTCTGCGCTTATGCAGGGACTTGCCGATGGTTACTTTGTATTGCCATATACCATTCAGAATTACCTGGCTGATGAAATTATGACACCAAGGATGTCGACTGACCTTCCAGAGTTTAAAGAGACCAAGGATCAAATCAATGACAGGCTTAACAAACTGCTTTCTATTAAAGGAAAACAATCGGTTGACAACCTGCATCGTAAATTTGGACTGCAGTTATGGGATTTTGTTGGTATGTCAAGAAACAAAGAAGGTTTAGAGAAGGCTGTTGAGAATTTTAAAGCCCTGCGTGAAGAATTCTGGTCAGATGTCCGGATTACCGGAAGCCTGGATGAACTTAATCCGGAAATAGAAAAAGCCAGCCGTGTAGCCGACTTTATTGAGACCGGTGAACTTATGGCCCGCGACGCATTGCAGCGCGAAGAGTCATGCGGCGGTCATTTCCGTGAGGAACATCAAAACGAAGAAGGTGAAGCCAGAAGAAACGATAAAGACTTTATGTTTGTCGGAGCCTGGGAGTACAAGGGAGTGGACAAAGAACCTCTCTTACATAAAGAACCCCTGGTTTATGAGAATATAAAGGTACAGACAAGAGACTATAAAAAATAATTCAACAGACAATAAAATATTCATTATATGGATTTTACATTAAAAATATGGCGGCAGGAAAATGCCAAAGCCAAAGGCCGGTTTGAAACCTACAGGGTAAAGGGTATTTCTGATGAGGCTTCATTTCTTGAAATGCTGGATATTTTAAATCAACAGCTTATTGACAAGATAGAAAAACCCATTTGTTTTGATCACGACTGCCGCGAAGGTATTTGCGGTGCATGCGGATTATATATCAACGGGCGACCTCACGGACCTGATGATGCAATTTCCACATGCCAGCTCCACATGCGGAAGTTTAAAGATGGTGATACCATTGTAATTGAGCCATGGCGTGCAAAATCATTTCCGATTATTAAAGACCTTGTGGTGGACCGCACTGCTTTTGATAAAATAATCCAGGCAGGAGGCTACGTCTCAGTTAATACAGGTGGCGTGCCTGATGCCAATGCAATTCCCATCCCAAAACCTGATGCCGAAATTGCCATGGATGCTGCAGCATGCATTGGATGCGGGGCTTGTGTAGCTGCATGCAAAAATGCCTCTGCCATGCTGTTTGTTTCTGCCAAGGTATCCCAACTGGCCATGTTACCACAGGGAAAGGTTGAAGCCAAAGAGCGGGTAAAAAATATGGTGGCCAAAATGGATGAGCTTGGTTTTGGCAACTGTACCAATACTGGTGCCTGTGAGGCCGAATGTCCAAAAGAAATCAGCCTGTCACATATTGCCAGGATGAACCGTGAATATTATGCTGCAAAAGCAACATAACAGGAGCTAAAACAGTATATGTACGAACTTTACAAAGGATATCCCCGGATTCGGGGATATTTTTTTTCAGGAATAATTTATGAATTGTTTATTATAAAATGTTGTTTTATAATAATATAACGATTTCGTTGAAAAGCAACTTTTTGAATTGTTAAGAAAAATAAAGGCATTATTCTTATTAAAATTTGCCCTAATGAAGATTTTTTTCTTAATTTGGCTTGTCGAAAATGATAAAAAATTTGGTTTAGAACGTTAATAACATGCTTATAATCAAGTTTTTATTATGAATGAAACACATAACATATCGCTGGCAATTCACGCCAATCTTATAAGAGAACTAATTCTAATATATATACTCCCATTACTAACAGTTCAGTTTAATTTACTTCCGAATAACTGACAATCAATTTTAGCATTACTCATTTAAAAGGAAATTCATGATTTATCTGATCAAACATATTTTCATTGGCTTGTCATTGAATCCCTTTTATCTTTCCTGTAAAGTGTAACCTAAAATGAACACTATGAAACGTAAAAAATTTCTTGAAAACTATGTAAAAAATAAGAACAATATGAAGAAGAGTACTGGAAAAACAGTGGTTAGTAAGGTAATCCAAAAATCCGCACATATTGATGAATATGGCTTACATGCCGATTTGGATTTTGGGGATGGCTTTAACGCTTTTGATGAAGATTTTTATGCTTCATACATGCATTAGTCCCTTATTAGCCATAATAAAAATGCCCCGGTTGAATTTTATTCACCGGGGTTTTTCTTATCTATATTTTGCGTATCATTTTTTAACATCACCTATTTTCAGTACCTTTATAAGAAAAGTTAAGCTATGAATCTTTTATTATTCAGTAATTCTACAAATGCAGGTCAACCTTATCTGGGGTATACCCTCCCGGCTATGGAAGAATTCCTTAAAGAATCTGACAACATCCTTTTCATCCCTTATGCTGCGGTTACTTTCTCATACGATGAATACACCCAAAAAGTCAATGATGCATTTGCTGCTATAAACAAGGCGGTAACAGGCATTCATAAGAAGCCGGATAAGGTTTCGGCTGTTCGCGAAGCTGACACCATTATTGTAGGTGGTGGCAACACCTTTCATCTGCTTAAAACTTTACAGGAACAAGGCATTATGGAAGTAATTGCTGAACAGGTGAAGTCAGGAACAAAATATGTAGGCTGGAGTGCCGGTAGCAACCTCACCTGCCCAAGCATAAAAACCACCAATGATATGCCTGTCGTGGAGCCTCAGTCTTTTAAGGCATTAAACCTTATTCCTTTTCAAATAAACCCGCATTACCTGGATGCTAATCCGGACGGGCATGCCGGTGAGACCCGGGAACAACGGATTGAAGAATTCCTGCAGGTGAACCAGGCGATGTATGTGGTTGG
>CAZZBU010000035.1:12538-20656 GCA_964652315.1 uncultured Bacteroidales bacterium | reverse complement strand
GGGAACAACGGATTGAAGAATTCCTGCAGGTGAACCAGGCGATGTATGTGGTTGGATTACGTGAGGGCTCCTATTTGTCAATCAATGGCTCACGCATAAAACTTCATGGCGGCCCAAATGCCCGTATTTTTCATTTTAACAGGGACTCCCTTGAATTATCCTCAAGAGATAAGCTGGATTTTTTAATTCAAAATTAAACGGTGCTGAGATGAACGCTCAGGGAGTTATTCATCCTTTGGCACCTTCTGTCCATCTAATTTGAAAACCATCCGAATTTAAACGCCAGAAACACGCCCGGCCCTGATAGATCCTCATCACTATAGCCCCGCATATCAACACCCTGAACCAGCCGGTAACTACCTCCTACTGCCATCCGGAAAAATGGCGTGAAATTTGCCTCCAGTTCTATGGTTGGTTTTACCACAAAAACAGCATCTTCCTGCATAGGTTCATAATGGTCGTTGAGGCTTATTCCACCCCAACCTGTCTGCACATGGATTACAGGATGAATGGCCTTTTTCCCTAAAAATGTATATCCAAGCCAAAATCCACCATGACCAAACTCAAGTTCGTACGATGCCGGATAATTATATCCGCCGGGAGGGTTATGTGTGGTGGTTAACCCAAGGCCATATCCACCAATAAAAAAATCATTGACAATGACCCCGCCGCCGCCGCCCATCATGTGGGCAAACTCTCCATCGATGGTCGTAAAATTCATGAATGGGCCACCAAACCCACTCACCCTTAGCGGCTGGCCAGAAAATATGGTACGAAATTCATCATCGTCCTGGGCCGATGCGTTTAGGGCCAACAAGCTGCACAGCCCAATTATCATCAATCGTGTAACCTGCTTCATAGCTTATTCTTTTTTTAGTTTACATTCTAAAGACAGGTTCATCACTAAAGAGTTGCACTGAATAGGAAAATTGTCTAAAAAAATCGCCAATCAGCCTGTCCACCAAAAACCAATTACATTAAAAAACTCCTGGGGTTAACTGTATAAGGCTACCCTGCATTAACCCGGTTGTTTATACCTGGCAGCATCAATGTTATATTTCTGTATCCGCAGGCCAAGCTTCCGGTTGGTAATGCCCAGCTCTTTAGCTGATTGCAAAATATTGCCACGCGTAGCTGTAAGGGATTCGATGATTAATTGTTTTTCTACTTTGCCAACTATGGCTTGCAACGTCCCGGGATTGGTAGTGCCTGACGACTGTGCGGTTTGAAGGGTTGGTGGAAGGTGTTGTGAGCGGATGACATCATCAGCGCTGAGAATGGCTGCCCGTTCAATACAATTTTCAAGTTCACGAATATTTCCGGGCCAGTGATAGATCATCAGCATCTCAATAGCTGAAGAAGATATTCTTTTTATGTTAGTGCCGTTTTTCTTATTGGTTTTTTGAATGAAATGATCAACCAAAAGGGGAATGTCATTGGGACGTTCGCGTAATGGAGGCACAAACACCGGAAAAACATTGATGCGGTAATACAAATCTTCGCGGAATCCACCAGTTTCGATGGCTTCCTCCAGGTTGCGATTGGTTGCAGCAATAATGCGCACATTGCATGAAATGGTTTTGGTACCACCTATCCGTTCAAACTGGCGCTCTTGAAGCACACGTAAAAGCTTAACCTGGATGTGAACAGGCAAATCACCAATTTCATCAAGAAATATGCTGCCGCCCTCAGCCAATTCGAACCGGCCTTTTTTCATGGCTACTGCACCGGTAAAAGCCCCTTTTTCATGCCCGAACAGTTCGCTTTCAATCAATGATTCAGGCAAGGCTGAGCAGTTTACCTTGATGAAAGGTTTATTTCTGCGTTTACTCCCGTAATGAATGGCATCTGCTATTAATTCTTTCCCTACCCCGCTTTCTCCTCGAATTAATACAGAAGCTTCTGTAGAAGAAACCTGTTGAATCAACATAAATGCCTCACGCATCTTTGATGAGTTGCCAACGATGTTATCATTAACAAACTGATCCTTTAATTCAAGCTGAAGCTTTTCATTCTCCTCTTTCAATCTTTCAACCTCTTCAATGCGGTCCTGCCTTACCCTGACAGCCTGTGCAATCATTGACCCAATCACAGTCAGAAGGCGTATAATCTCATCCTGCTGCATTTGTTCATCATGAACACGGACAATGCTAAGCGTGCCAACGATTTCTTCATCCACCTTAATTGGGACACAAATAAATGAGATATCCTCTTTCTCGCGGGTTTTAAGTTCAATGCCTGTTTTATTCACAAATCCGGCAGCACGGGCAATCTTTTCGATATATACAGGTTTTCCGGTTTTTACTACATCTCCTGTAATGCCTTCCCCAATTAAATATTTTCCTTGTTTCTTTTTTTCTGGTGGAAGGCCATAAGCCGCTTCAATAAAAATATTGGAATTTTCACGATTTAATATGGATAACAACGACCGCTCTGCCCCAAGGTATTTGGCAATTAATTCCATAATCGGATACAATACCTCCTTAATGTAGCGGCTGTTGTTGATCATCCTGCTTATATCAAACAATAAAGGCAGTTCACTCTCCCCATAACATGACTTTCCGGTCCGTAAACAATATTGTGCTTTCATATCGTAAAAGTTATACCCTAAATATTTTTAGGGGTAGTTTTGAGAAAAAGATATTTTACAAATAATGAACCCCTGAAAAATGATAACCGAGTTTGTAAAAATACATATTTGTAAGGAAATACCTCTATAAAATCATACAAAAACACCAAAAAAGTTAAATGTCTTACAGTTTTTTCGATTTAGATTGCAAAATTTATCAATTTAAAAGTTGACTAAAAATACTTATTGGTCAACCTTCATGCTAATTCATTGACTTACTTTGATTTAAATTGAATTTGTCAACATACAGCCCGTTCCATTGCATCAAGGTTTACATTTTAGTAAGGATAAAGCCGGTATTTACATTTTTGTACAAACAATTAAAAGCCCTGACACTTAATAAAAGAACTAAATCGTAAATCGCAATCATTTGAATTTATGGCAATTGCATCGTAATCCGCCACAGTATAATCATTCCAGGATCTGAAATGGCATGGTAACTGAAAACCAGAAAACAGAAATACTAAAAATTAAGGTCATGAGAAAAATTGCAATCTATGGAAAAGGGGGTATTGGAAAATCTACTACTACCCAAAACACAGTAGCCGGTTTGGCAGAGATGGGTAAAAAAGTAATGGTAGTTGGATGCGATCCAAAAGCCGATTCAACGCGTCTCCTGCTGGGGGGATTGGCTCAGAAAACTGTGTTGGACACACTTCGTGAGGAAGGTGAGGATGTGGAGCTGGAAGACATCATGAAAATTGGCTACGGCAACACCAGCTGCACAGAGTCTGGTGGCCCGGAACCGGGTGTAGGCTGTGCCGGCAGGGGCATCATTACCTCCATTAACATGCTCGAACAGTTAGGTGCTTATGATGAAGACAAGGATCTCGATTATGCTTTCTACGATGTACTGGGTGATGTGGTTTGTGGTGGTTTTGCCATGCCCATACGTGATGGCAAAGCACAAGAAATTTACATTGTGGTATCTGGCGAAATGATGGCAATGTACGCAGCCAACAATATTTGTAAAGGAATCGTAAAGTTTGCCGAAGCGGGTGGTGTACGCTTAGGTGGTTTAATCTGCAACAGCAGGAAAGTAGATAATGAAGCGGCCATGATTGAAGAGTTGGCCAAAAGATTGGGCACTCAAATGATTCATTTTGTGCCCCGCGATAATATGGTACAGCGGGCTGAAATCAACAGAAAAACAGTGATAGACTATGACCCTACTCACCCTCAGGCTGATGAATACCGGGCCCTGGCTAAAAAAATCGATGGAAACGATATGTTTGTCGTTCCTAAACCACTGACCATTGAGGATTTGGAGAAACTATTAATCGACTTTGGAATTTTAAACTAAATCAAACAGGAGGAAAACATGATGCAAATGATCCGTGCAATTGTAAGGCCTGAAAAAGTAGGCAAGGTAATGAAGGCGCTGTTTGAAGCCGGTTATATAGCTGTAACCCGCATTCCAGTGGCTGGGAGAGGAAAACAGCGTGGACTTAAAGTGGGAGATATTACTTATGACGAGCTTCCAAAAGAACTGTTGATAATTGTGGTTCAGGATGAAGACAAGGAATTCGCAGTATCCACCATTATTGAAGCAGCCCGCACAGGCAATACAGGGGCTTTTGGAGACGGTAAAATATTTATTTCGCCGGTAGACGAAGCCTACACCATTAGCCGCGCTACAAAAGAATTATAACCTCAAATCTACCCGAGAACATGAAAATGATAATGGCGATTATCCGAATCGATAGAGTAAACGAAACAAAACAGGCACTCTCTGATGCCGGCATGCCCTCATTTTGGGCTACCGGCCGGGTGTTTGGCCGTGGAAAAGGCAAATGGGATGCAAAAGTACTGGAGGGTGTACGCAATGATCAACCCGAAGCGCTTAGCATTCTGGGACCTGAACCAAGGCTGAGGCCTCAGCGGCTGATTTCGCTGGTTGTGAAAAGCAATAAGGTAAAAGATGCTGTCAACGCGATCATAAGCGCGAATAAAACAGACAGTCCGGGTGATGGAAAAATATTTGTCATCCCCATGTCTGATGCAATATCAGTGCGGTCAAAAGATAAAGGTGATACCGTGCTCGATTAAATTTTTACAACTTCAAAAACTATTAATCATGGCAGATAATAAAAAGAGATTTAGTGATCCTACTGAGGTAAAGGAAGAAATTCTGCAAAAATACCCCAAGAAAATAGCCAAAAAACGTTCAAAGGCTATGGTTGTAAATGACCCGGACCAACCTTCAGAAATACAGTCCAACGTGAGGACCATCCCCGGAATCATTACACAAAGAGGGTGTACGTATGCAGGATGCAAAGGGGTCGTCCTTGGCCCTACAAGGGATGTAATAAACCTTACGCACGGCCCGGTAGGCTGTGGATTCTACAGCTGGCTTACCAGGAGGAACCAAACAAAACCCCCATCGCAGGATCCCAATGATAAGCTGAATGGTGAAAACTACATGCCATATTGTTTTTCAACAGACATGCAGGACGAGAACATCGTCTTCGGCGGCGAAAAAAAACTCATGGAAGCCATCAGGGAAGCTTATGAGATTTTTAAACCCAAGGCCATTGCTGTATTCTCTACCTGCCCCATTGGGTTAATTGGCGATGATGTGCACCAGGTGGCCAGAGCGGCCAAAAAAGAACTGGGCATCAATGTGTTTGGTTTCAGTTGTGAGGGTTATCGCGGGGTGAGCCAGTCGGCAGGCCACCACATAGCCAACAACGGATTGTTTTCGCACCTCGTGGGAAACAATGACGATGGACCGGAAGGTGAATTCAAAGTGAACCTGCTTGGCGAATATAACATTGGTGGAGATGCCTTTGTGCTCGAAAAGATGTTTGAAGATTTGGGAATAACACTGATCTCAACTTTCAGCGGCAATAGCAGCATCACCAGCTTTGAGCAATCGCATACAGCCGATCTGAACATGGTCATGTGCCACCGTTCCATCAACTACATCGCAGATATGATGGAAGAAAAATA
This sequence comes from uncultured Bacteroidales bacterium, assembly GCA_964652315.1. Lineage (GTDB taxonomy): Bacteria > Bacteroidota > Bacteroidia > Bacteroidales > JAAAOM01 > CAZZBU01. The sequence goes on along the minus strand of CAZZBU010000035.1, from coordinate 15,075 downwards.
TGGCATCCCATGGATTAAGGTGAACTTCATCGGGGCGGAAAGTACAGCCAAGTCGTTAAGGAAAATAGCGGGGTACTTCGAAAATGCTGCGCTTACGGAAAAGATTGAAAATTATATCAAAACAAAACTTACTGAGGCAAACAAAATAGCCAAAGAAGTAAGCAAAGTCACCAAAGGCAAACTGGCCATGCTCTTTGTAGGTGGCTCCAGGGCACATCATTATCAGGATCTGTTCACTGAAATAGAAATGCCTACCATCGCTGCCGGCTATGAATTTGCCCACCGTGATGACTATGAAGGCCGGGAAGTTTTACCCACCATTAAAGTAGATGCTGACAGCAGGAACATCGAGGAGTTGGAGGTAAACCCTGATCCGGAAAAATACAGCCCCCGGGTTTCAAAAGAAGAAAAAGAAAAGCAGGGCTACCGGTTTTCTGACTATGATGGCATGATGAAAGACATGAATAGCAATGCGCTGGTAATTGATGATATCACGCATTGGGAAACCGAAAAACTCATCGAGCATTATAAGCCAGCCGTATTTTGTGCAGGAATCAAGGAAAAATATGCTGTTCAAAAGATGGGCGTGCCTTTAAAACAATTGCATAGCTATGACTATGGCGGACCTTACGCGGGATTTGAAGGGGCCATCAACTTTTACAAAGAAATGGAACGCATCCTGGGCACCAAAATATGGCAATTGATTAAAGCCCCCTGGGAAGGTGAGCCGGAGATTGTAGCAACCGTTGGCGTTGAGTCTTAATCAGGAATTTTTTGACAATTAAAAAAGAAAAGTTATGTTACTACGTCATACAACAAAAGAGGTTAAAGAAAGAAAGGCCCTTACCATTAATCCGGCAAAAACATGCCAGCCGATTGGTGCCATGTATGCTGCACTTGGCATTCACAAATGCCTGCCTCACAGTCATGGTTCGCAGGGCTGTTGTGCCTATCACAGAAGCACCCTTACCCGGCATTATAAGGAGCCTGTTATGGCTGCCACCAGTTCATTTACCGAGGGTTCATCCGTATTTGGGGGGCAGGCCAACCTGCTTCAGTCCATCAATAACATCTTTAGTGTTTACGAACCGGACATCATCGCTGTGCATACCACCTGTCTTTCAGAGACTATTGGTGATGATATTGTGCAGATTGTACAAAAGTCCAAAGAGGAAGGTAAAATACCGCTAGGTAAATACGTAATTCACTGCAATACACCTAGTTATGTAGGTACGCATGTCACCGGATATGCCAATATGGTAAAAGGAATGGTCAACTATTTTGCCGAGTCCGCGGGTGAAAAAACCAAAAAACTCAACATCATTCCAGGCTGGGTAGAACCATCAGATATGCGCGAGATAAAACGGATATGCAACACCCTGGGTGTAGAAACCATCATGTTTCCGGATACCTCTGATGTGCTGGATGCCCCACAAACAGGTAAACATGAATTTTATCCAAAAGGAGGGACAACAATCACCGATCTGATTGATTCAGGCAACAGCAAACACTCCGTTGCCCTGGGCTCCTGGGCAACAAAAGATGCGGCTATCACCCTGGACAATAAATGTAAGGTAAAATTCACCTTATGCGACCTGCCTTATGGCATCCAGGCAACGGACCGATTTGTATCAGCCGTGGCCAAACAGGGCGGTGTAAAAATCGCCCAATCAATCAAGGATGAGCGTGGAAGGCTCATGGATGTAGTCACTGATATGCACCAATATTTCTATGGCAAGCGTGTAGCCCTTTGGGGCGATCCGGATCAGTTGATTCCACTAACTGAATTCCTGGTCGACCTGGATATGAAACCGGTTTACATTGTTAGTGGCACACAAGGTAAAGAGTTTATAACCAGAATGACAAAAATCCTTGAAGAAAAAGTGCCTGAAGCCAAATTCCGGAATGGCCCCCAGGCTGATATGTTCCTGATGCATCAGTGGATAAAAGAAGAACCCGTGGACCTTCTCATAGGAAATACTTATGGAAAATACATTGCCAGGGATGAAAACACCCCTTTTGTCCGCTTAGGATTCCCGATCCTTGACAGAATAGGCCACAGTTATTTCCCCTATGTAGGATACATGGGCGGCATCCGGTTACTGGAAAAAATCCTTGGTGCATTCCTTGATAAGCAGGATATCGAAAGCCCTGAGGAAAACTTTGAGTTAGTGATGTAATCTCAACAGGTAAGCCCCAACTGAATAGCTCATTGCGCTTACCCCATCCTTTTGCTGAAGGAGTTATCAGAAAATCGTGTCAGCCTATTGGTTATTTAGTTGATTGTCAGATACTCCTCCTGGTTGGTCAACGGCCGGGGGGGTATCTCTTTAAAAGATGGAAGAAGCAAGCTCGAAGCTGGAAGCATTCAAATGTGTATGTTATACTGTATAATTGTTCTTCTACTTCGATCTTCGGACTTCACTCTTCCGTCTCCGGACTTCGGTCTTCCTTCTTCGAGCTTCGAACTTCGAGCTTCGAACTTCGAGCTTATAAACGCTTTAATACATACAGGCATGATAAATATTCTTGCAGAC
>CAZZBU010000035.1:0-12438 GCA_964652315.1 uncultured Bacteroidales bacterium | reverse complement strand
CTTCGAGCTTATAAACGCTTTAATACATACAGGCATGATAAATATTCTTGCAGACAGACAATTACACATCCACACCAAAGGAAAAGATGCACATGACCTGGCATGCGACAAGGCCAGCCTGGCAGGTGCCGTTAGTCAGCGTGCATGTGTGTTTTGTGGTTCAAGGGTGGTGCTTTACCCAATAGCTGATGCTTTACATCTCATTCATGGACCTGTTGGATGTGCTGCATACACCTGGGATATCCGTGGAGCCTTGTCATCAGGGCCACAAATACACCGGCTGAGTTTTTCTACGGATTTGAAAGAAAAACAAGTCATCTTTGGTGGAGAAAAAATGCTCTACGGTTCACTTATTGAACTGATTGATAACTATAAACCCAAAGCTGCATTTGTTTACACCACCTGTATCGTTGGACTTATTGGCGATGATGTAGATGCCATTTGCCGCCGGGTGAGCAAAGAAAAAAACATCGATGTGATACCTGTGCAGGCACCTGGTTTTGCCGGAACAAAAAAAGATGGCTACAAAGTGGCTTGCGATGCCCTCATGAAACTTGTTGGCACTTCAAAAGAGGACAGCATGATTCCGGACAGCATCAACATCATTGGCGATTTTAACCTGGCCGGTGAGTTATGGATGCTAAAAGACTATTACGAGCAAATGGGGGTTAAAATAATTGCCACCATCACCGGTGATGGCCGCATTGATGACATCCGCCAGGCACACCGGGCCAGCCTGAATATTGTGCAGTGCTCAGGTTCAATGAGTGAGCTCGCCAAACAAATGAAAAAAAAATACAACATCCCCTTTATGCGGGTATCGTATTTTGGTATTGAAGACATGAGCTCGGCCCTGTACGAAGTGGCACGTTTCTTTTGTAACAAGGACATGCTTCAGAAAGCCACTGAATTAGTCAAAAAAGAAGTAGGCAAACTTTTACCTGCCATGCAACAATATAAAAAAGAGCTTAAAGGTAAAAAAGCGGCCATCTATGTGGGGGGTGCCTTTAAAGCCATTTCGCTGGTTAAAGCCTTACGCATGATAGGCGTAGAAACCGTTGTTGTGGGTTCTCAAACAGGCAATAAAGACGATTACGCCACCATGCGCGAAATAACCGAGGAAGGAACAATTCTGGTTGATGACACCAACCCACTGGAACTGACGCAATTTGTAAAACAAACCGGCGCTGACATACTTATTGGCGGGGTTAAGGAAAGGCCCATTGCTTATAAACTGGGCATTGGTTTTTGTGATCACAATCACGAGCGAAAGCTGGCACTTGCAGGATATGAGGGCATGATGAATTTCGCCAAAGAAATTTATGCCACCGCCATGAGCCCGGTATTTCAATTTGTACGATAACACGAAAAAGCATTCAAATGAGCACCATTAAAGAAAAAAAATACGTGTCAACACGCAACGCCTGCAAAGTTTGCACGCCTTTAGGCGCCAGTGTGGCATTCAAAGGCATTAAGGGTTGCGTGCCCCTGATTCATGGCTCGCAGGGATGTTCTACCTATATCCGAAGGTACCTTATCAGCCATTACAAAGAGCCGGTGGACATAGCCTCAACAAACTTTACTGAAGAATCTGCCATTTTTGGGGGCGATGCAAACCTAAACAGGGCGCTGGCCAATGTCACAAATCAGTACAAGCCTGAAATCATTGGTATAGCAAGCACCTGCCTGAGTGAGACCATTGGTGACGACGTAAAAAAAATAACCGGGCATTATCAAAAAAATCATAGCGATGATCCGGATATGCCAAAACTGGTAAATGTAAGCACCCCAAGTTATAAGGGGACGCACATGGATGGTTTCCATGAAGCCGTCCTGGCCCTGTTGCAATATTTCGCAAAATTCAGCGAAACAACTGAAACGGTAACTATCTTTCCGGGATTTCTTTCCCCTGCAGACTTAAGGAGCCTGAAAGAAATCATGGAGGCATTTGACCAACCATATATCCTGATGCCCGATTATTCTGACATTCTGGATCAACCCCATAAAAATGAATATGAACGGGTGCCCGAAGGAGGAACCACCATGCCTGAAATGGAACAGACCGGTTCAGCAAAAGCATCTGTAGAAATGGGGTGGGTTCTTAACAAAAGTTATTCAAAATCACAAAGCCCGGCTGAATACCTTGAAGCTGCCTGCTCAGTTCCACGGTATCAAACAGGCATTCCGGTAGGCATTAAAAATACCGATGCGCTATTCTCCTTATTGGAAAACATCACCGGTAAACCTACACCCGGGCGCTATAAACAACAACGTGGCCGGTTAGTGGATTCATACATAGACGGCCATAAATATGTTTTTGGTAAAAAGGCCGTGGTATATGGCGAAGAAGATTTTGTAGTGGCCATGGTTAGTTTTCTTGATGAAATAGGCATTGACACCGTGCTGTGTGCTTCAGGAGGCGAAAGTGGTTATCTTCGAAAAGTAATTGACGAAAAAGTAAAGCCACGCAACCCCATCAGCGTTCACGATGGCTATGATTTCGAAGAAATTGCCGCGGCCTGTGACGAAATACGGCCTGACATTCTTATCGGAAACAGCAAAGGATATTATATCGCCCGGCGGTTAGGAATACCCATCCTGCGTGTTGGATTTCCTATTCACGATCGCCTGGGTGGGCAACGCGTGAAACATATTGGCTATGAAGGCACACAGGAATTATTCGATAAAATAGTGAATGCCCTGATTGAATACAAGCAGGATCACTCCCCCGTGGGTTACAAATACATGTAAAACTTTTAAATGGTAAAGGTATGATTGGATTAAAAGAAACAGCAGAGAAGCATCCATGTTTTGATATCAAAGCAAGGCTTAAGTATGCGCGCATTCATTTACCGGTAGCACCAAAATGCAATGTACAATGTAACTATTGTAACCGCAAATACGATTGCGTTAACGAAAGCCGCCCGGGAGTAACCAGTGCGGTGCTAAGCCCGGCGCAGGCACTCAACTACCTGCGCACCATCTCGCAGCGCATAACAAACATATCCACCATTGGTATTGCGGGCCCGGGAGATGCATTTGCCGAGCCTCAAAAAACCATTGAAACCATTCGGTTGATCAAACAGGAGTTTCCGGACAAGATATTCTGTCTGTCGTCAAACGGACTTGATATTGAGCCTTATATAGATGAGTTGGCGGAACTGGATGTAACCCATGTTACCCTTACCATAAACAGCTTGCGGGTGGAAACCCTAGAAAAAATTTACAGTTGGGTAAGGTTTCGAAAAAAATTATACCGCGGAAGGGCCGGTGCCGAAGTCATGCACCAACAACAAATGAAATCCTTAAAAGCTTTGTGCGATAAAGGCATTAAAGTAAAAGTGAACACCATTTTCATCCCCGGAGTAAACGATACTGAAGTAGCCGGGGTAGCTAAGGAAGTGGCAGGCATGGGCGCTACAACATTCAATTGTTTACCCCTCATCCCTGCGGAAGGCAGTAAAATGGAAAATGTGCCTAAACCTGAACGTTCGGCCATTAGTGAAACAGTAAAAGAAGTATCAAAATACATCAAACCCATGACGCATTGTGCTCGCTGCCGGGCCGATGCTGCCGGTATGTTGGGCAAGGATGATAAAAATGCTTATGCTGAAATCCATCAGTGCTCAAAACTTCCGGCGGCCATTTCCGGGCCAAATAAACCTCATGTGGCCATAGCAAGCTATGAAGGGTTGATGATTAACCAGCACCTGGGCGAGGCCAGAAGCTTCCATATTTTTAGAGAAAGCAGCGATGATTACCACCTGGTGGAAAAACGCGAAGCCCCATCAAAAGGTACCGGTGACCTGCGGTGGATCGAACTGGGTAAAGCCCTGGATGACTGCTCCTACGTACTTGTCAATGGTGTAGGTAAACGCCCTGTTGAAATACTGGCCCAGCTTGGAATATCTGTGGTTGAAATGGCCGGCCTTATCCAGGATGGACTGGATGCCGTGTACAAAGGCAAAAAATTAAAATCAGTATTAAAAACCACATTATCAAAGTGCGGAGAGGGCTGCTCCGGTAATGGTGGGGGGTGTGGATAGGAAGCAAATAGCTCATAGGTGATAGCTGTTAGCGGCTAGTATTATTATGAGCTATCACCTATGAGCCATCAGCTCCCGTCTCGTGACTCAAACTTAAAATTTTAACTCAATACATACAATCATGAAGAAACCTGATTATTTATTTTTAGTATGCAACTCCTACCGGGTTGCTGGTGATTCGCAAGGCGCTTGCAATAAAAAAGGTGCGGCACAATTTGTTCAATACATTGCTGAAGAAGCTGCCGACAGAGGCCTTGATGCTGTGGTAACCACCACTGCATGCCTCAACGTGTGCAGCCAGGGGCCTGTCGTAGTTGTTCAGCCCAATAATTTCTGGTACGGTAAAGTTGAATCAGAGGAAGTTATCGATGAAATACTCGATGCCCTCGAAGAAGGGGAAGCAGCAGAGGATTACCTGATTTCAGATTAACGCAAAAAAATCATGCCCATGGGACCATACCTGATTGATACCACTTTGCGCGATGGAGAGCAGGCGCCAGGTGTAGTGTTTTCACTGGAAGAAAAACTGATGATTGCCAATTTACTGAATACACTCGGCATTGATGAACTGGAAACAGGCACGCCAGCTATTGGTGCGCAGGAAATCAGGCATTTGCAAATTATTCACCGTCAGAAGTTCAATTTCAGATCATCAGTTTGGTGCAGGGCCCTTGAAAAAGATATTGTTGAAGCCGGTAAAACACAGGCTGACGGCGTTAATATTTCATTCCCCGTTTCAGACATGCACCTTTCAGTGGTGCAGAAAAACCGGGACTGGGTGTACGATACCCTTGAGCGAACAGTAAGGTTTGCGAAGGATTCTTTTCAGTATGTTTCTATTGGTGCCCAGGATGGCAGCCGCTCCAATCCCGGGCACCTTTACTCCTTTCTGCAAGCCTGCCAGCACCTCAGGGTGCACCGGGTACGCATTGCCGATACGGTTGGCATTCTTAACCCCATAAGTACTTATCAACTAATGCAACAGGTAAAAAATCAGTTTCCTGATTTAAGGATAGAATTTCATGGGCACAACGATTTCGGAATGGCCACCGCCAACGCTATCGCAGCCTTACAAGGGGGTGCCGAATGCATCAGCGCCACGGTAAACGGACTGGGAGAACGGGCAGGAAATGCTGCACTCGAAGAAGTAATCATGGGCTATAAACACACGGTAAACCCGAATATCAACTACAACACCCCGGTCATTACCAGGTTGTGTAAATATGTCACCAAAGCTTCAAAAAGAAGCCTGCCTGCTTCCAAGCCCATAGTAGGTAATATGGCGCTCCGCCACGAAACCGGCATTCACATCAAAGGCATCCTGAAAAACAGAAAAACATACCAGCCTTTTGAAGCCAGTGAAATCGGACGCAGGGAGCATCCTTTCATTTTTGGTAAGCACAGTGGTAAGGCTGGACTGGTGAATTGCCTGAACGAAAAAACCACTGCTGATGCTGAAACCATCGACGCCATGCTGCAATTCATTAAAAAAACCGCCGAACAGAAAAAACGCAACCTGACCCATCAGGAGTTGCAGAATATTATCGGTGCTTTTGAATGTGAAAGTAAGGTGAAAAAATAGCTGGATTGAGGAAGAAATAAGAAGTCAAAGAAGCTGATTTGTATGAAAAGAGCGAAGTTGCAAACTTCACTTTGAGCTAAGAAATAGCCACTTACGTCTCCAATAAACCTGCTATCAATGTCTAAATGTCCATACCGAATAAATAAACTTCTGGTTCGGAAAAATACTTAAACTTTGTAATGCAGTAAAATATCATTAGGGCAAATTCCTGTTTTTCAAATACTTAGCGATGTGGTTAAGTCTAACTGAAATTAGATTTTTTTTCAGTTTCTTTAAAGACTCTTTCTCTAATTGACTCTGCTACAAAACTATTTAATGACATTTTATATTCAAGTGCCATTAAAGCCGCTTTTTGATGCAGTTTTGGAGATATTCTTACATTAAAATTGCCTTTAAACGGTTTTTCTGGTTTAAGTCCAGCTTTTTTGCAGTCAATTAAATAAGTATCCACAGCCTCTTTAAAATCACGCTCAAGCTCTTGCCCGGTTCTGCCTTCATACGATATTAATCCCTTAATTCCAAGAATTTTACCATACAATAGCTCATCTTCTTTACTGTATTCAATGCTTCCGGTATAACCTTTATATTCCAAATTTTTCATAATCCCAATACCTCTTTAATCTGCTTTAGTTGATACTGTTTCATAATCCCCGATGGATGGGGTCGATGCAGCATAATAGGGATTCCCTGGTCATTTATAAATTTTACCCTCGAACCTGACGTCTTTCCTCTATTTAGTTCTTTGAAACCGAAATATCCCAATAGTTTTACAACTTCATTATAATGAAAGTCAGACGGCATCGCCAAAAATCGGGTAATGAGCTTTTCTTTTCTACTCATATGTAAAAGTAACTATATTTAGTTGCAAACGCAATCCTGTTCTCCTTTTTTTGCAATTTCTTTCTTGTTCCAATAAATCTTAGACCAAAAGAAAATCATCTCTTTTAATGTAAAAACCTTACTGCTTCAACGCCGCCTTGGAAAAAATATACGCCGGGATATCCTGGTTAAATTGTACACTGGTCATCTTAAACCCGGTACCATCCCCTTGCTTCAGCATGTCTTTATAAATAATGGTTGTTGGAAACCAACGCCCCTGGATTTTTTTTACATCGCCCATGGTGGAACGTTTAAGTAACTGCCCGCTTTTGGCATACAATTCTTCCTTTAGGGGCACAAACCGTTCCTGGTCAATCCATATTTTTCTACTTTCGTAAGCAACATCCTCCACTGTGGCATGTAGCTCAAGCAGCCAGGTATTCCGGCCATCGATTACTTCGTCATCTATCAATTCCGCATCATATATCTCGGTGAGTTTTCTATTGTCCATCATGTCTTCGTACGATAAATCAGAACCCATCACAGACTGCCGCAACATGTGCCCCGATATCTGGATGGTACGGTCCGTAGAGGGGGAATAAATCCAGAGCTTATCGTCAAGCTTCAGCATCTTCGTACCCTGTTCCCTGGCTGGTGACAGGTATTCGGTAAACGACTTTTTATCGCCAACCGAATAGGTTTTGGAAGTAATGGTACGGCTGTTGCGCCGCCCGTGTATGGTCATCGAAGATTCAAAAATCCTGTTTTCTGATGACATGTTCTGATCCACGCGTTCGAGGATTTTATCAGCATCAGGCTGGCTGAATGCTGCAAGTGAACAAATCATAAATATTCCTGCTATTTGTGTTTTCATAATATGCCTTTTTAATAATGTTATACTTATGCTTCCAGTTCTTTAAATAACCGGGCTGTTTTTCTTTTATAAATCCCAATACCGGACAAGGCCGTACCGATGACCGTGGAAATAATCCCCGGAATGAAACCGATATAAAAATCTAATGGTGTAATTCGCGCCCTGATTTCAGATGGCATCATTACAGATGCACCTTGCATCATGGAACTAATGTCGATGCCGTAAGTCTGAATCAGCCAGGCAAAAAACAAGCCGAAAGCGGTCCCAATAACCGACCCGGCAATACCAATAAGCACGGATTCAATGATCATCGTCCGGTACACATGGCCTTTTTCCTCGCCAATGGCCAGGCGGACACCAATCTCGCCATACCTGCGGAGCCCGCCAAGCAAACCGGCATTCCAAAGGACCAATGACATAGCCAGCATAAACACCAGGGTTACGATAAACGACATGCTTTCTGACATATCCACGTACATGGCCATGTTATCCTGTTCACGGAGGGTAAACATCTGCGGAGAGAATTCATCCTCCGGATTATAATATGCATCATTAAACGAGGCGGCGGCCTGTTCCGCTTTTTCCTGACTGTAATACCCTGATTCAAAAAAACCAACAATTTCCCCGGCGGCATCAACCATATCCAGTGCCATACGTACATCCGTGATATCTGCAATGACGGTACCCCTGTCGAGGACACCAGTACCAAATCGCACTGTGCCGGAAACGATGAAATTATACATGGCCATGCTACCATTCATAGTGGAACCTATCAAGGTAACCTCATCGCCCGGGTTTACTTTAAGCTTCTGTGAAAATTCTTCGCTGAGTAACACTTCTCCGGATTGTGTGGGTAGCTGACCACGCACCAGGGATTCAGCCAGGTTCAGTCTGTCTGTTTCCCGGCTTCCGGGCGACAACAGGTTAATGCCCATACCCATGGCCGGCCCCTGGGTTTTTGTTTCCCTTGTTGTGTTTGGCGCATCAACAAGTCCGCCAAATTTTATCCGGGGTGTCCATAACACCGCAGGATATTCGTTTTCAAGATTTTGCAGGAGGTTATTCACATCCAGCATAGCCAAATCGTTGGGCACCTGGTTGATATTATCTGCATAGGCTGCACTCATCACTTTGACATGACCGGTTGAGAACCGGGCGTTCATCTCAATGGTATCGCCCATAATACCATTAACGTAAGCATGCATCAGTACAGAGAGCATCACGCCTATAGCTACTACCAGCACCGGCACGCGGCTCCGGCTTTTATCGCGGAGCAATCCTTGGAATAAAAATCGTATCATTGTATTTTCCCCCTTAATGCTTCTGTTGGATTCATTTTTGCTATTTTTTTGGATGGCCAGTAACTCACTACGGCTGTAGTCAGCATGACGATAAATATGGTAGTCAATACCAGCCCGACGGAATATACCGGATAGAGCGTCTGCGCCATGGCGATGCCATAATCGCCGGCCTCTACCGGCAAGCTCCAGCCTGTCTTAGCCTGCCAGAGCAGAAAGGGTATACCGTATACTGCCGCAACAAAGGCTGCCAGTACCGCATGCATGGCACCTTCGATAGTAAATAACCATACCACTTCCCTGCGTGTATATCCAAGGGCAATGTAGGTTCCAATCTCCTTTTGCCGGCGGAAAATGGACAATACCTGGGTATCGAAAATAGCCAGCATGGCCAGCAGCAACAAAATGATGTAAAAAACTGACTGTCCCACTGTCTTTGATTTTATCATCTCATCGATATCAGCGGTAAGCGTAGCCTGAGATTTATGCACCCATCCTTCCGGTAAATCAAATTGTTTTTCGCTATCGGCACAGGTGAGTTTAGTAGCTTCTCCAGGCAACAACATCATTCGTTGCAGTTCATCAAGACTTATCCAAACCTGCCCTCCGTCCACTGCCGGTACATTGGTGTAAAAAATATCTGCAATAAAAATCTGTGCTGCATCAAAAGTGCCATTATCATCCCGCCATTGCAGGGTCACGTAATCCCCTTTTGCCAGCTTATTTGCCCGGGCCATGTTCCCTCCGACAATGGCCGGTATGGCCCCATCAACCGTAGTATCAAGCTTTTCCGTTGGTAAGGAAAGTAAAGTCTGATCTTTTTTTATGCCTTTTATTAAAACCGATATCATCCTCCCCTGGGGATAAATAGTTCCCTGGGCTATCATAACAGGGACAATCTCGTTGTTTTCAATCGCTGATTGAAGGGGTTCCGGAATCGGTGCATGGCTTTCTGCAAGGGTAAACGGATCGTAAGGATCGTATTGTTCATGCCAGTACTGCCCAGCCCCGATTTGCCAGTTTTTCATATCGGTTTTGGCCTGATGATCCCATCCCAAAAGGATGCCTTTCATCCAGATGATCACAACAAAGGAGAAAGACAACACAATCACATTGAGCCAGGTCCGTAAACCGGCACCAATGAGGTTCCTGTATGCTAATTTAAATGCTAACTTCATGACTGTTGAGTTGTAATTCGTTCATCGTCTGCTATCTTGCCATCAAACAGGTATATTTTTCTTTTAAGGTAATTGATAACTTTTTCATCATGGGTCGCAAACAGGAAAGTAGTATTCAGATCCTGATTGAGCTTCTCCATGGTCTGTAAAATGTTATGCGAATTGGCTGCATCAAGATTTGCCGTGGGTTCGTCGGCTAAAACAAGCGATGGCTTTTTCACCATTGCACGTGCAATGGCCACGCGTTGACATTCTCCCCCCGACAGTTGTGGTGGCTTTGATTTAACCTTATCTGTGAGGCCAACCCATTCCAGGGCATCCATCACCATTTTTTTTCGTTGCCCTGCGGAATAATTCAACAGCAATAGTGGGAATTCTACGTTCTCAAATACCGTATGCACCGCCAAAAGATTATAGCTTTGAAAAATAAAACCCAGGCTTTCCTTTCTAAGCTTTGCTGCTTCTTTGGCCGTGAGATTCCCGATAGACTGGTTAAGCACCATTGCTTTACCAGAGGAGGGACTATCGAGTGAGCCAATAATATTTAACAGGGTGGTTTTACCGGATCCGCTTGGACCGATTAAACCAGCAAACTCACCTTTCCCAATCGAAAGATCAACCGATTCCAGCGCTGTAAATAATGATTTACCCATTGGAAAAGATTTTGTGAGCTTTTTGGTGGTAATAATTGATGAATTTTCCATCTTCTAAAATTTATGTGAATGAAATAGAATGTGTTATTTAATAATTAAATACAAGCATTAAATGCACTCCGCTTCCGGCATACAGATTATGGGTTGACTCCTGTGTTGGAATCTTATACGACTTTGGGTTCAGGAAACCCATCAGGTAAAATGAAAAATTGTTGTATTGCCGGTTCCAGTTAATAAAATTGTATGTTTTGTTGTTTGACCAATCATAATACACAATGGCACTCAGGTTATCAAACAGGCCAATGGGATATGACAGGTTAACAAGCGAAAAATAAACCGGCTTTAAAAAACTGAACGCCTTTTGATCATAAGCAGCAATAAGGTGCTCATAAATAACCGTCAGGCCACTGCCAATGCCAAAAGTATAATCCAGGCCCATATTGATGATTTCCTGGTTGGTATAGACAGATACATCGTCACCCTTGTGCGTCCATGAAGCCTCCAGCCACCAACCCACGACCATATCCAACCGGGCATCAAAACCGACGCGGTTTTCCAGGATAGTTTTTCCCGGATCAGCAGGGGATGATCCATAGCCTGTTGCCTTTACCTTCCGATGATGGTAGCTTAGGGCAGCCTCACCAAAAGGAACCGGTGTTTGTACCCGTCCCCCGAATTCAGGCGTATTTTTTTTCGTTTCAAGAACTTCCCAGCCTTTGGTATCATTGTTGCCATACAGCGCCCATGCCCAGATATTCATGTTATTCAGGAAATAATACCTGCCCAGCATACCCCAGACACCATCGGTCAATTGCAGGGGGTCGCGCGGATCAATTTGATCGAACCACATCAGGGGCCGAAGCATGGATGCCGAACCAAAATTTATTTTTTGGAGACCGCCACGTAGTTCCAGCTGGGGAGAGGCATAGCGTGCCCATAACCGGTAAGGTTTGATGTCACCGTCGGCTGTGGCCTTTATTCGGTTTGCGCCGGTACTGCCATAAGCGTTCACTGATGCTTCAAAATCAATTAACCTGCCAGGCCTCAGGTGAAACTCATAATTTGCCTGTGGAATGAATCGTCCGCCCCCCATGACTTGTGGTGTTATATCCGGATTATATAAGCCCCATCCCGAAACCTGCCCCTGAAACAACAAGGTATCATGGGGATACTCTGAAAAATCCTGGCCGATGGCGGTCAATGAAACAAGCCAGGCTAACAGCAAACCGGTGATATTTTTTTTACTCATCTTCATTCTGCTTTCGGGGAAAGATCCCATAAAAAAACATGTTGGCAATTTCCATGATTAAATCCTGGGTGGTTTCATACATGGCGGCAACTTTTGGATCGTATATTAATTCAGCCATTTTACTGTTGAAATGCATGATAAAATCCAGGTTGATGTCTTTACGAATCAATCCTTCTTTTTGGGCTTTTTCGAAATCCTGCACCACCTCTTTCGTCATTTCCGATGCACGTTTTTCCCAAAGTTTGTGTAACCCTAATCGCTTATTTGTATAAATATCTTTGACTAATTCCTTACTAATATCTTTTGTACCTTCGTACTTTGCCAGCAGCATTTGACGTACCTTTTCTTCATAAGAAACATCAGAATCCATCAACTCCCTGTATTTGGAGTAATTCTCATCAAACATGTTGTTGAGAATGGTTTTGGCCAGGGCGATTTTATCCGGAAAATGCCTGTAAAAAGTCATTTTACTTACATTCGCTTCCCGGCATATCTCTTCAATACTGACCCTGCTAATGCCATGCTTCCAGAACAACGCGTGTGCTGTGCTTAGAATATCACGGTACTTTTTATTTTTAACTTCTTCTTTCATATCTATACGATTTCAATACAAATGTACGAATTAATTTCTTTTTTACAAATTTCGTAACATATTATTTTATGAGTATAGTATAATGTAGAAATTATAATCTGATTTAATGACTATCCGGGTTTATACCAAAACTATGTTTGCCACGAA
>CAZZBU010000034.1:0-30045 GCA_964652315.1 uncultured Bacteroidales bacterium | reverse complement strand
ATGAACTTGCTGACATTCTGAAAGAAGAATATGGCATTGAGCCTGCTGCTGCAGCAGTTGCTGTTGCTGGACCTGCTGCTGGTGGTGAAGCCGGCGGAGGAGCGGAAGAAAAAACTGAATTTGACGTGATATTAAAAGCACCGGGTGGCGCTAAATTACAGATTGTTAAATTAGTTAAAGAATTAACCGGTCTTGGCCTTAAAGAAGCCAAAGCAGTTGTTGATTCAGCACCTGCACCTCTTAAAGAAGGTGTGCCCAAGGATGAAGCTGAAGCTCTTAAAGCACAGCTCGAAGAAGCAGGAGCAGAAGTTGAAATTAAATAATATCGAACAATATGTTCTTTTAAGGTTTAGAAACCCGCCCTGCGGGATTCTAAGCCTTTTTGCTATTTGTATATACTTAGGACCTGTAACTTATTTTTCTTCACATACATGGCTGATAATAAATTAAATACACAAAGAATAAGCTTTAACTCAACAAGAAATCAATTGAAATATCCTGATTTCTTGGAAGTACAGCTTAAATCATTCAGGGAATTTTTTCAACTCGGTACCACTCCTGCACAACGTAGGAAAGAAGGATTGTACGGAGTCTTTAATGAAAACTTTCCGATTTCCGATACACGAAACAATTTTGTCCTCGAATTTCTCGATTATCAGATCGATCCACCACGTTATACTATTGATGAATGTGTGGAACGAGGACTTACTTACAGTGTTCCCCTGAAAGCAAAATTAAAATTATATTGTACTGATCCTGAACATGAGGATTTTGATACCGTGATTCAGGACGTATACCTGGGTACTGTGCCCATTATGACAGAACGCGGCATGTTTGTTATCAACGGCGCTGAAAGGGTTGTTGTATCACAGTTGCACCGTTCACCTGGCGTATTTTTTGGCCAGAGTTTGCATGCCAACGGTACCAAACTTTACTCTGCACGCATTATTCCTTTTAAAGGTTCATGGATTGAGTTTGCTACTGATATCAATAGCGTTATGTACGCTTACATCGACCGTAAAAAGAAATTGCCCGTGACTACCTTGTTACGTGCCATTGGTTATGAAAGCGATCGCGATATTCTTGAAATTTTCAACCTCGCCGATGAACTCAAAGTGTCAAAGGCAGCCCTTAAAAAGGCTGTTGGACGTAAACTGGCTGCCCGTGTCTTAAAGTCATGGGTTGAAGACTTCGTGGATGAAGATACCGGCGAAGTAGTTTCCATTGAGCGTAACGAAGTAGTTATCGACAGGGAAACGGTACTGGAAAGTGATCACATCGAAAAAATTGTAGATTCAGGCGCCAAAACAATACTGTTACATAAGGAAAACCAGGCACTTTCTGATTTTGCCATTATTTATAATACATTACAAAAAGATCCTTGTAATTCTGAGAAAGAAGCTGTATTGCACATATACAGACAACTGCGAAATTCAGAACCACCTGATGAAGCAACTGCCCGAGATGTAATTGAAAAATTATTCTTCTCAGACAAACGATATGACCTCGGTGAGGTAGGCCGGTATCGAATCAATAAAAAACTCGGTCTGAATACCGATATTGATGTTAAAGTACTGACTAAAGAAGATATTATAGAAATCATCAAATATCTGATTGAGTTGATAAACTCAAAAACAGATGTGGATGATATTGACCATTTGAGTAACCGAAGGGTGCGGACGGTAGGTGAGCAACTAGGAAACCAGTTTGGAGTTGGTCTTGCCCGCATGGCCCGTACGATCCGTGAACGGATGAATGTTCGGGATAATGAAGTATTTACGCCAATTGATTTGATCAATTCAAAAACACTCTCTTCGGTTATTAATTCATTCTTTGGTACAAACCAGTTATCTCAGTTTATGGATCAAACCAATCCACTGGCTGAGATGACTCATAAACGCAGAATGTCAGCGCTGGGTCCTGGTGGTCTCTCTCGCGAACGCGCCGGTTTCGAAGTCAGGGATGTTCACTACACCCACTACGGCCGTTTGTGCCCCATTGAAACACCGGAAGGCCCAAACATCGGTCTGATATCTTCCCTTTGCGTTTATGCCAAGATCAATGATCTGGGCTTTATCGAAACACCATACCGTTCTGTGGAAAATGGTAAGGTAAATCTGGATACCGCTGGTATCGTTTACTTGAGTGCCGAAGAAGAAGAGAACAGAATTATCGCTCAGGCCAATGCGCCCCTGAACCAGGACGGAACTTTCACCAATCAGCGTGTTAAAGCTCGTTACGATGGTGACTTCCCACTGGCAGAAGCAGAATCTGTAGATATGATGGACGTTGCTCCTAACCAGATTGCTTCCATAGCGGCTTCGCTTATTCCGTTTCTCGAACATGATGATGCCAACCGTGCCCTGATGGGCTCCAATATGATGCGCCAGGCTGTACCCTTGATAAGCCCAGAAGCACCTATTGTTGGTACCGGCATTGAAAAAATGGTGGCTCATGACAGCCGGCTTCTTGTAGTTGCTGAAGGCGACGGCGTGGTTGAATATGTTGATGCCAATGAAATCGTTATTCGATATACGCTTACTGAAGAACAGCGTTTTGTGAGTTTTGAAGGGGAAACCAAACGTTACCGCCTGCAAAAATTCCGCAAAACAAACCAGAATACTTGTGTAAATCTTCGCCCTATCGTAAAAACCGGCGACAAAGTATCAAGAGGAGATATCCTTACCGAAGGTTATGGAACCAATGACGGAGAATTAGCACTTGGACGTAACCTGATGGTCGCTTTTATGCCTTGGAAAGGGTACAACTTTGAGGACGCAATTGTGATTTCTGAAAAGGTGGTACGTGAAGATATTTTCACCTCCATACATATTGACGAATATATGCTTGAAGTAAGGGATACCAAGCGTGGTCTTGAAGAACTTACTTCTGATATTCCCAACGTGAGTGAAGATGCTACCAAAAACCTTGATGAAAACGGATTGATTCGGATTGGTGCAGATGTCAAACCCGGTGATATCCTGATTGGTAAAATTACCCCTAAAGGAGAATCTGATCCTTCGCCAGAAGAAAAGCTCCTGAGGGCTATTTTCGGTGACAAGGCAGGTGATGTAAAAGATGCATCGCTGAAAGCCTCTCCTTCGCTCTTTGGTACCGTAGTTGATAAAAAGTTGTTCTCGCGTTCCATTAAGGACAAGAAACACAAAGCATCGACAAAACCGTTACTCAGCAAGATCGAAGAAGAATTTGAGCGTGAATCCAGAGACCTTAAAGGAAGATTAACAGATAAACTGTTTATTTTGCTCAATGGTAAAACATCTCAAGGCGTTAAGGATTATCTGAGCGTTGATGTTGTTCCAAAAGGTACAAAATTCACTCAGAAAGTACTTCAGGAACTTGATTATCTGAATATAAGTCCGGAAGGATGGACAACAGATGATGAAAAAAATAAAACCATTGAATTGCTTATCCATAATTACCTTAACAAATTTAAGGAAATTGAAAGCGTTTTCAAGCGTAAAAAATACAATATTACTATTGGTGATGAGCTTCCTGCAGGTATCGTTCAGTTAGCCAAAGTATATATTGCTAAAAAACGCAAAATTAAGGTAGGCGATAAAATGGCAGGCCGCCACGGAAATAAAGGTATTGTAGCAAAAATTGTCCGTGACGAGGATATGCCCTTCCTTGAAGACGGAACACCTGTTGATATTGTGTTGAATCCACTGGGTGTGCCTTCGAGGATGAACCTTGGACAGATTTATGAAACAGTGCTTGGTTGGGCTGGCAAAAGACTGGGATTGAAATTTGCAACACCTATTTTTGATGGTGCCTCATTGGATGAGATCACCGGTTATACCGAAAAAGCCAATGTACCTAAATATGGAAAAACATATCTTTATGATGGTGGTACCGGTCAACGATTTGACCAGCCAGCAACAGTAGGTATTATATATATGTTGAAACTTGGTCATATGGTTGATGACAAGATGCATGCCCGTTCTATCGGACCTTATTCACTTATTACCCAGCAACCGCTCGGTGGTAAGGCCCAGTTCGGAGGTCAGCGTTTTGGTGAAATGGAGGTTTGGGCACTGGAAGCTTTTGGTGCTTCCAATATCCTTCAGGAAATCCTCACCGTAAAATCGGATGATGTTATCGGTAGAGCCAAAGCGTATGAAGCAATTGTGAAAGGCGAAAATATGCCTACACCGGGTATCCCGGAGTCATTCAATGTATTGCTCCACGAACTAAGAGGGTTGGGCTTGAGCATTAACCTGGTATAATATGTTTTTATTGAGGGGAAATAAATACATTCTCCACTCAATTTCATTAACCAATTAAATTTTGTTGTATGTCATTCCGGAAAGAAACAAAAGTTAAAACTAATTTTACCAAGATCGCTATTGGTTTGGCTTCACCAGAAGAGATTCTGGAACGTTCAAGTGGTGAAGTGCTGAAGCCCGAAACCATCAATTACAGGACCTATAAGCCTGAACGAGATGGCTTGTTCTGTGAGCGAATCTTTGGACCGGTGAAAGATTATGAATGTCATTGCGGTAAATATAAAAGAATTCGATATAAAGGTATTGTTTGCGACCGTTGTGGGGTTGAGGTGACTGAGAAAAAAGTTCGTCGTGAACGCATGGGGCACATTTCACTTGTTGTTCCAGTTGCTCATATCTGGTACTTCAAATCACTACCAAACAAAATTGGCTACCTTTTGGGATTGCCAACCAAAAAACTAGATTCCATCATCTATTATGAACGCTATGTGGTTATTAACCCTGGTGTTAAAGCCGCGGATGGAATCAATTACCTTGATTTTCTGACTGAAGAGGAATATCTTGATATTCTTGAAACGCTTCCAAAAGAAAATCAATACCTTGATGATTCTGATCCTGAGAAGTTTATTGCTAAGATGGGAGCGGAAGGCTTATACGAGCTTCTATCACGTCTTGACCTTGATGAATTGTCATATTCATTGCGTCATAAGGCCAATCATGAAACCTCCCAACAAAGGAAAAATGAAGCTCTTAAAAGGCTTCAGGTGGTTGAGGCTTTCAGGGAATCAAAGGGAGTAAACCGTCCGGAGTGGATGATTGTAAAAGTAGTACCCGTAATTCCACCTGAATTGCGTCCACTGGTACCACTTGATGGTGGCCGTTTTGCAACATCAGACCTGAACGATTTGTATCGCCGGGTTATTATCCGCAATAACCGGCTTAAAAGGCTGATTGAGATTAAAGCCCCTGAGGTAATTCTCCGGAATGAAAAACGGATGCTTCAGGAGGCCGTAGATTCATTATTTGATAACTCAAGAAAGTCCAATGCAGTTAAAACCGATGCGAACCGTCCGCTCAAGTCGTTAAGCGACAGCTTGAAAGGGAAGCAGGGACGATTCCGTCAGAACCTGTTGGGTAAACGTGTTGACTATTCTGCACGTTCGGTTATTGTTGTTGGTCCGGAATTGAACCTGCACGAATGTGGTTTGCCAAAAGATATGGCAGCCGAGCTTTACAAGCCTTTCATCATTCGTAAGTTGATTGAAAGAGGTATTGTAAAGACCGTAAAGTCCGCTAAAAAAATTGTAGATCGTAAAGATCCAGTGGTTTGGGATATTCTTGAAAATGTTTTAAAAGGGCATCCTGTGCTGCTTAACCGTGCCCCAACACTGCACAGGCTTGGTATTCAGGCTTTTCAGCCAAAACTTATTGAAGGTAAAGCTATTCAGTTGCATCCATTGGTTTGTACGGCCTTTAACGCCGACTTCGATGGTGACCAGATGGCTGTACACCTTCCATTAGGCAATGCCGCCATCCTGGAGGCCCAGTTGTTGATGCTGGCTTCACACAATATTCTTAACCCGGCAAATGGTGCTCCTATTACCGTTCCATCACAGGATATGGTACTCGGACTTTATTATATTACAAAATTAAGAAAGAGTACACCAGAACATCCGGTTAAAGGAGAAGGGCTCACATTCTATTCACCCGAAGAAGTTACCATAGCTTACAATGAGGGTGCTGTTGATCTTCATGCTGAGATTAAGGTTAAAATTGAAGCCTTTAATGAAAATGGGGAAATTGAGAAAAAGCTGATTGAAACTACGGTTGGCCGTGTTATCTTTAATGAGCATGTTCCAAAAGAAGTTGGCTTTATTAATGAGTTGCTAACGAAAAAGTCACTGCGTGAAATTATTAATACAGTGCTTAAGCAGACAGATATTAGCAGAACAGCTCAATTCCTTGATGATATAAAATCCCTGGGGTATTATATGGCTTTCCGTGGTGGATTGTCGTTTAACCTTGACGAGGTAATTATTCCTGCGCAGAAACAAGAACTGGTTAATGAAGGATACCAGCAGGTAGACGAAGTGTTGAATAATTACAACATGGGTTTCATAACCAATAACGAACGGTATAATCAGATTATTGATATCTGGACGCACACCAATGCCAAGCTTACTCAGATTCTTATGAATCAGTTGTCATCAGATAACCAGGGCTTCAACTCGGTATTTATGATGCTCGACTCTGGAGCAAGGGGTTCCAAAGAACAGATTCGACAGCTTTCCGGTATGCGTGGTTTGATGGCAAAACCTCAAAAATCCGGTTCCACAGGTTCGGAAATTATCGAAAACCCAATTCTTTCAAACTTTAAAGAAGGGCTTTCTGTACTGGAGTACTTTATCTCAACACACGGTGCCCGTAAGGGTCTTGCCGATACCGCCCTTAAAACAGCGGATGCCGGTTACCTTACCCGTCGTTTGGTTGATGTGGCCCAGGACGTTATTGTTACTGAACCAGACTGTGGTACCCTTCGTGGGATTATTGCTACAGCCATTAAAAACAATGAAGAAGTAGTAGAGTCATTGTACGAACGTATACTCGGTCGTACAACAGTACACAACGTTTATAATCCACTTGATGGAACAAAAATCATGGGAGCTGGTGAGGAAATTACCGAAGAACTTGCCCGCAAGATTGACGATTCACCAGTAGAGCATATTGAAATCCGTTCAGTACTTACCTGTGAATCCAAACGTGGAGTGTGTTCCAAATGTTATGGCCGCAGCCTTGCTACCGGACGCATGGTCCAGAATGGTGAAGCCGTTGGTGTTATTGCCGCACAATCTATTGGCGAACCTGGTACACAGCTTACACTTCGTACTTTCCACGTTGGTGGTACAGCTTCGAATATTACCCAGGAATCAACCATTATAGCCCGCTATGACGGTATCGTAGAAATTGAAGAGTTGAGGACCGTAGAGTCAAAAGATGAACTCGGACAGAAGGTGGATATCGTTATTGGTAGGATGGCTGAAATGAAAATTGTGGATAAAAACACTGGTATTGCTTTAACTACCAATACCATACCTTATGGATCCAAGTTGTATATCAAAGATGGAACTGAGGTGAAGAAAGGTGATCTTATCTGTGAATGGGATCCTTACAATGCCGTAATTATTTCCGAATCGTCAGGTAAAATCAGTTTTGAAAACGTGATTGAAGGCATCACATTCAAAGAAGAATCAGATGAACAAACCGGTTTCAGGGAGAAAGTAATTACTGAAACACGTGATAAGACCAAAAACCCGATTGTAAGAATCCTGTCAGATTCAGGCGACGTACTTAAGACATATAACCTGCCGGTAGGAGCACACATTGTGGTTCAGGAAGGCGATATGGTACGTACCGGTCAAATCCTGGTGAAAATACCACGGGCAGTTGGTAAATCAGGTGACATTACGGGTGGTCTGCCACGGGTAACAGAGTTGTTTGAGGCACGTAACCCATCCAACCCGGCCGTAGTTTCAGAAATTGATGGCGAAGTTGCTTTTGGTAAGATTAAGCGTGGTAACCGTGAAATTATCATAACCTCTAAGGCCGGACAGATTAAGAAATACCTTGTTTCGCTTTCAAAACAAATCCTTGTTCAGGAGAACGATTATGTAAGGGCAGGAACACCTCTTTCTGATGGTGCTATTACCCCGGCCGATATCCTGGCTATTAAAGGGCCTACAAAGGTTCAGGAATACATTGTAAATGAAGTGCAGGAAGTATATCGCCTCCAGGGTGTGAAAATCAATGATAAGCACTTTGAGGTTATCGTACGGCAGATGATGCGTAAGGTAGACATTGTTGATCCGGGTGATACTAAATTCCTTGAAAAACAAGTAGTTGATAAGTGGGAGTTTATGGATGAAAACGACTGGATTTACGGAAAGAAAGTTGTTGAAGACCCGGGTGATTGTGCCACAGTAAAAGCCGGTCAGATAATTACTGCCCGCAAACTCAGAGATGAAAACTCGGTGCTTAAACGTCGTGACCTTAAGCCCATTACTGCTCGTGAAGCAATTCCTGCTACATCCAGCGTTATTCTTCAGGGTATTACCAAGGCTGCCCTTCAAACAAAGAGCTTTATTTCAGCGGCTTCCTTCCAGGAAACCACAAAAGTACTTAATGAAGCAGCTATCTTTGGTAAGGTTGACGGCCTTGATGGTTTGAAAGAAAACGTGATTGTTGGTCATCTGATACCTGCCGGAACCGGTCTTCGTGAGTACGATCGACTAATAGTAGGTTCAAAAGAAGAATATGAGAAAATTACAGCCGGTAAAAGGTCCGATTCTGAAGTTGTGAACAATTAAAAATGCAGGTAATTTATGGATGCCAAGGATAAAAATAACAACAAACAAATTAGTATTGAACTCAAAGATGACGTAGCACAGGGTATCTATTCCAATCTGGCTATCATCACCCATTCAACTTCTGAGTTCGTTCTCGATTTTGTTAGAATTATGCCTGGTATGCCTAAGGCCGAGGTAAAATCCCGAATTATCCTTACTCCTGAACATGCAAAACGGTTGTTAGCCGCACTCCAGGATAATATTTCGAAGTTTGAAGCACAACATGGCGAAATAAAAATGAGCGAAGGAAAAGGAGGTCCCGGTGGCCCGATTATGCCGATGGGATTTGGAGGGCCGACTGCTCAGGCTTAACTTAATTATACATCATTATAAGCCTCATCATTTTTGGTGGGGCTTTTTTTTAGTGTTAAAAACATGGTTTAGTGTGATTCTAAATAAATAACTTATGTTGCCAATGTTCTATTTTATCTTATATTTGTCTCCCCGAAAAATTCAATAAATCAGATAGTAAAAACAATGAAAGGTTTGAAAATTATTGTTTTGGCAAAGCAGGTACCTGACACTCGAAATGTTGGGAAAGATGCCATGAAGGCTGATGGTACGGTAAACCGTGCTGCTTTACCTGCCATTTTTAATCCCGAAGATCTTAATGCCCTTGAGCAGGCGTTGCGCTTAAAGGATAAATATCCTGGTTCTTCGGTAATTTTATTAACCATGGGACCCGGAAGAGCTGCTGAAATTATCCGTGAAGGATTGTACAGAGGAGCCGATACCGGTTATCTTTTAACCGACCGTGCATTCGCAGGTGCCGATACACTCGCCACTTCGTATGCATTGGCATGTGCTATCCGAAAAATAAAAGATTATGACATCATCATCAGCGGTCGCCAGGCTATTGATGGAGATACAGCACAGGTAGGGCCTCAGGTAGCTGAAAAACTTGGTATACCACAGATTACTTACGCTGAGAATATAGTGGATGTAGCAAAAAATAAAATTACCGTAAAACGCCGTCTCGAACGTGGCGTGGAATCAGTGGAATCTCCACTACCGGTAGTTGTTACAGTGCATGGTTCAGCTCCAGTATGCCGCCCAAGAAATGCCAGGTTGCTTATGAAATATAAACATGCTTCTACCATTACAGAGCGGCAAAATGTTTCCGAAGATTACCTGGCTATGCATTCCGATCGTCCTTATCTAAATATAGAAGAATGGAGCGTAAATGATATCGAATCTGATGTTGAACAATTGGGTCTTTCAGGCTCGCCAACCAAGGTAAAAAAAATTGAGAATATCGTTTTCCAGGCAAAAGAAACCAAGGTGCTCGAGCCCAAGGATGACGATATTAAAGAGTTGATGAAAGAACTAATAACAAATCATACCCTGGGTTAATCTGCCATTTAAGGCATTCTGCAGAAAATCTATCTGCAGAAAAATGGTTAAATATAAAAAACAAAAAGCTGATGAATAATATATTTGTTTATTGCGAACTGGACGAAGGCAAAATTGCCGATGTCAGTTTGGAATTGCTAACCAAAGGACGCAAGCTTGCTAATGAATTGTCATGCAAGCTGGAAGCATTGGTTATTGGTCATAAACTGGAAGGGATCGAAAAAGAGATTTTTCCATACGGAGCCGATGCGGTTTATGTTGCCGATGACAAGAGATTGGATCCATATACCACTTTACCACACACATCCATTACGGTAAATCTGTTTAAAGAACAGAAACCCCAGATTGCATTAATGGGTGCTTCAAGCATTGGCAGGGATCTTGGGCCGCGTGTATCATCCGCTCTGGCAAGTGGTTTAACAGCCGACTGTACAAGCCTTGAAATAGGCCCTCACGAAGATAAAAAAGCCGGAAAAAATTACGAAAACTTACTTTATCAAATACGTCCTGCTTTTGGCGGTAACATCGTGGCTACCATCATTAACCCTGATCATAAACCACAAATGGCTACAGTCCGTGAAGGTGTAATGAAAAAAGAAGTTTTTGATGAGAATCATAAAGGACAACTCGTTAAACTCGATGTGGATAAGTATGTAACCAAAGAAGATTTTGTAGTTAAAGTCATCGAAAGACATATTGAGCAGTCCAAAGTAAATATCAAAAATTCCTCTATTATCATCTCCGGCGGATATGGTGTGGGAAGCAAGGAAAATTTTGATTTACTATTTGAATTTGCACATCTTATCGGTGCAGAAGTAGGTGCTTCGCGTGCTGCTGTTGATGCTGGTTTTGCTGATCATGAGCGTCAGATAGGACAAACAGGTGTTACGGTGCGTCCAAAATTATACATTGCCTGTGGTATTTCCGGACAAATTCAGCATACAGCCGGTATGGAAGAATCAAGTATGGTCATTTCAATAAATAATGATCCTTATGCTCCGATCAATAAGATAGCAGATTATGTCATCACTGGAAATATTGAAGATGTAATACCGAAAATGATTAAATATTATAAAGAAAATACAAAGTAATGGTCTACACTAATTAGACTATTTACGAAACATAAAACAGAAAAAAAATGGCAAATTTCTATACAGATAATCCGGATCTTAAATTTCATCTGACTCATCCATTGATGAAAAAGATTGTTTCCTTGAAGGAAAGGAATTTCGCTGATAAAGATAAATTTGATTATGCTCCGGTTGATTTTGAAGATGCAATGGACAGTTATGACCGTGTACTTGAAATCGTAGGAGATATTTGTGCCAACATTATCGCACCCAATGCTGAATCAGTCGATGCTGAAGGTCCTGAGGTGGTTGACAACCATGTAGTATATGCCAAAGGTACTGAAGAAAACCTGGATGCATTAGTAAAGGCCGGGTTGATGGGGATTACCCTGCCACGTAAATACGACGGATTAAATTTTCCGATTGTACCATACATTATGGCCGCTGATATTGTTTCCAGGGCTGATGCCGGTTTTGTAAATATTTGGGGTTTACAGGATTGTGCTGAGACCATCAATGAGTTTGCAAGCGAGGAGCAGAAGGAAAAATATCTTCCAAGAATCTCTCATGGCGAAACAGCAGCCATGGATCTTACTGAACCTGATGCAGGTTCTGATCTTCAGGCTGTACAGTTGAAAGCCACGTATAACGAAAAAGAAGATAAGTGGTACTTAAATGGGGTAAAACGTTTCATTACTAATGGTGATGGACATATCTCCCTGGTTTTAGCCCGTTCTGAAGAAGGTACAACAGACGGTCGGGGATTGTCCATGTTTATTTATGACCGTAACAGCGATGCTGTTAAAGTACGCCGCATTGAGCATAAACTGGGCATCATTGGTTCGCCAACATGCGAACTCGTATTCAAGGACGCCCCGGCTGAACTGGTGGGTAGCCGTAAACTCGGACTTATCAAATACGTTATGGCTTTGATGAATAGCGCTCGTCTGGGTATTGCCGCACAGTCTGTGGGCATTTCGGAAGCAGCCTACCGCGAAGCCCTGGCTTATGCCGAAGAGCGTGAACAATTTGGTAAAGCCATCATTAAGTTCCCGGCTGTGTATGAGATGCTCTCATTGATGAAAGCCAAACTTGATGCTTCCCGTTCATTGCTTTATGAAACCGGTCGGTTCGTTGATATTTATAAGAGCTATCAACATATTGCTGACGAGGGTAACCTGGAAAAAGATGAACGTCAGGAATTGAAAACATACCAACGCCTGGCTGATATTTTTACCCCACTGGCAAAAGGTATTTCATCTGAGTTTTGCAATCAGAATGCTTATGATGCTTTACAGATCCATGGTGGTTCAGGGTTTATGAAGGATTATCCGGTGGAACGTATTTACCGGGATGCCAGGATTACATCCATCTACGAGGGAACAACCCAGTTGCAGGTAGTTGCGGCCATTCGTGGTGTTACCACAGGAGGGTACCTTAAGCAAATTCGTGAATACGAAAATACCGAGATTAAACCGGAGCTTCATAATTACCGTCGCATTCTTATCAGCATGACTGAAGAATATGAAGAAGCTGTGAATAAAGTAATCCAGATAAACGACACTGAATTCACAGATTTTCATGCCCGCAGAATGGTGGAAATGGCAGCATATATCATTATGGGTTACCTCATGCTGCTTGATGCTGATCGTGATCATAATTACTGGAAATCACTGGAAGTTTTCCTTAAGTATGCACGTGCCGAGAATAAAGGCAAAGCAGAGTTTATCCGCCTGTCTACGATCAATGATTTAGGCAAGTTTAAGCAAAGCTGATAATATTGTAATCCTTCATACAGGATATAAGGCGTGCAGGTTCTGTACGCCTTTTTTATGTTAAACCACACTTCACCTGATTATGTGTTCTGAACTTCTGATAATTGTATTTGTTATAATTAAAAGCTTTTTTAATAGATGAAACACATTTATCTGATTATGTAAAGAATCAAAAGCTTTATCAAAAATAATAAGGACGGTATACCCGCATCAATTACCTTTGTTTAAAACTTTATTCTATGAAAAGTCTAATCCAACAAACAGTTGAACTTTTAAAATTAAAAGTCAAAGAAAACCTGGATTCCATTAAGAAAAATCAATTGGTGATAAAGGATATCTTAAAACAACCCAGCTCAGAAGAACGAACCCGGCTTTTCGAAGAACGATACCGCATCAACAAAAACCTTCTGAGTGAAAACAATGACTTTATAAATGTTCAGCTTACTTTGATTAACTTTCTTGACAAGTATAAGGATAAGGATATTATGGGCGAAGAAGAAACGACAATTGATTTTTCAAACAGAGACGAAGTGTTTGCTTTTACAGTAAAAGGCGAACTACAGTATAATCATTCCCACCCGTTCTTTGGCGATCAGGAATTTTTTGGCCGGTTGCTTAAATATTACCAGGCTAATGAAATGTACGAGCAATGCCAATTATTAATCGAGACTAAAAACCGGTAACTAGATTTTCTTCAGGACTACCATAATTCGTGTAGAGAAAAGAAAAGGAAGATAATTCAGAATTTTTTCTGTTTTCTTAATCGGGCCCAGCCATTTTTCGGGGTACATCGCTGGTTTTCCATACCCCCCAGACAGTACATAACTGAGATCACTGAAACGTTCACGTGATATCATTTCCCAGTCTTCCAGTTTATTTATGTTGTGATTTCTGAAAAATCGATTTGCATTACCCTGAGCTGCATAATACCCTGTTTCAATTAAGGCTTTTTTGTCGGGAATTGTGTGGTTAATTTTTTTGAAAACCCCAACAGGCTCATGATGCAAAGCACCGTAGACAAACATTCCGAAAACACTCATATCAGGATCGAAGATAATAATCCTTCCTCCCTGGGTCAGGACCCTGTTAAATTCTTTTAATGCTGCCAATGGGTATTCAATATGATGAAATACATCAAATAAAATCAGGTTCGCGACAGAATGGTCTTTAAAGGACAAATTATATGCACTCTCAACCTTATCGATCCATGGATTAGGAAAAATGTCCGTGGTGATTACATCGGGTATCACATGTTTTATATTTCCCAAACCTGAACCCAGTTCAACCAGGCTACCAGGTATGGTATAATCTATTTTCTGTTTAATCCGGGTATAAAATTCAAAATATATTTTTCTTAGCAAGGGCTTACTATCCCAGGCTTTTTTGTTTTCATGAATTTCGATGTTGTGCTGTTCGTTTGGAATGGGCCTCATATCAGGTGAATTTTATCTTTTTTGCAGCAAATAAACTCATTTTAATCAATAGCCATCCATGTTTAAAGCGGCTAATCTGAGTCGAACCATATTCACGATCGCGATAACGTACAATGACTTCGGTTATTTTCAGATTCAATTTTGCAGCACCAAACAGCAAATCAAAATCACCAAAAGGATCAAAATCACCAAAATAATGCCTGTTACTGGCAATGGTTTCGTAATCTGACTTAAACAGTACTTTTGTTCCACACAAGGTGTCTTTTAATCGCTGTCCCAATAAATAAGAAAAAAACCAACCGAAAAACTTATTTCCCATGAGGTTTAGGAAACGCATTGCCTGTTTTTCCATCGGATATACAAGCCGGCAACCATTAATAAATTCTCCTTTACCATCTACAAGTGCATTATAAAATTTATACATATCTTCTGGTGGAGTGGTAAGATCAGCATCGAGAATCATAAGGATATCGCCCTTTGCAGCTGCAAACCCTTCACGTACGGCATTTCCTTTTCCTTTACCACTTTGTTTGAAAGCCTGTATCGGAATGTTGGAATATTTTTCTTTAACCCGTAGAATTTCTTCATAAGTATTGTCAGACGAGTTTCCTTCCACGTATATGAATTCCTGCCAGGCACCAAATTTGGGTGTCCGAAGAATGGCATTTTCAATGTTTCCCCTTTCATTTCTGGCCGGAACAATGATAGATACGGATTTTTCTTCTTTTTTTTCTTGTACTGGCCGTGCAGTAATGAATTTAATTAAACCCAACTTATTTATGAGAGGGAGATTTCCAATAAACTTATTTACAATCAGATTGAACACAGGAATATAAACAGGAAAAAGAAGTTTACTTTCTACTTTTATTCCTTCATAGCCTTCAAGGTGTAATAAATTATGAATATCATTTACCGAAAGCCAATTCTGAAGAGGCTGTTTTTGTTTCAATCCCAGAAGTTCAGCCAGCCTTAAAACAGGTTCCCAGGTATAATTGTAATTTGAGATGATAATCCTTGTGTTTTCATGGATACAGGATTTCATCCGGTTAAAAAACAACTGTATGTCCCATAAACTGCTTAATAAATCCGAAATAACAATATAATCGAAGGATTCATCAATGGAAATCTCGTGAACATCAGCTTCAATAAAAATCAGATGAGGGTGTTTTTTTTTAGCAATAGAAAGCATTTTACCGGAGATATCAATACCTACGCCATGAGAGGGGTTTAAGGCGTTTAATAAATCACCGGTCCCGCAGCCAAACTCAACGACTCTCTTTCCTTCAGGGACTACAAAACGAAAATATTTTGTTAAAGTTTTGTGATAATATGAGTTTCTTTTTTTCCATTTATCCCTTTTTGGAGCAATGGAATCATAATATGATTTAGTAACTGAAGGATTCACTGATTTGCTTTTTTTATTTAAAACTAAAATTTCTCATGTTTATACACAAGCTTATGCTAAGGAAATGAAATTATCAGAATGCAAATAAACCACATTTTTCCATATATTAGCAGGCAAATACTGAAATTGATGCTTATCAAAATAAAACTACAGGAAAAATGAAAAGTAAAAAAAAAGCGGGTAACCAGGATTTTTTCGATAAGGTCAATTCCTGGCTACAAAAACGACAAACTCCGATTTTCATTATATTTTTAATTCTGACAGCTTTGTTTGGAGCTTTGTTGTTTAACCTGCGTGTTAGTGAAGGCGGTGATGACTCAACCTATATCGTAAATGCCAGGCAGTTTTTAACAGGCGAACATTTTCCAACACATCTGGGCTCATTTTATCCCATTTTTTTAAGTTTGTTTCTGGCTGTTTTTGGGATAAATCTTTTTGTTTTAAAACTGGTATCCTATTTCTTAGTTCTTGGAAGTTATTATTATTTTTATAAAGCATTCAAAGACCGGATTCCTGCTTTTTATTTGTCAGCTGCTTTAATCTTTTATGGCATAAGTTCGGAATTGCTTTATTTTGCCAGTCAAACCTATAGTGAAGCATTGTTTCTGTTGCTTCAGGCTGTTTCTTTTTATGCATTTTTCAAATTTCTTGAAAAAACAGATGATGGAAAACAAATCAGTTTTGATAAAAATGGGATAAAGCTGTTACTGTTTCTGGGTTTTTTTGTGTTTTTAATGGCTATAACCAGGTTGATTGGCTATGGAATGCTTTTAAGCATTCTGGTCTATCTCTTATTTAAACAACGCTTCAGGGCCGGATTGGGAGTATTTTTGGCTTTTCTTGTTTTCCAGATCCCTTTCATTTTATATAAAAATATTTTTTGGGATGTAAGTAGTGGTTCAAGAATTGACATGGTTCTGCAGAAGAATCCCTATAACCCAAATATGGGCATGGAGGATTTTGGCGGTATGGTGACCCGTGTGATTGAAAATGCCCACATCTACCTGTCGCGCCATGTTCCTGCTATCTTAGGATGGAGAGAAAGCCAGGGGACAGAGAATATTCCGATCATTACCATTATTATTATAATCCTTTTTATTATAGGTTTTATCTTTTCATTCCGAAAAAAAGACAAATTCTGGTTTTTAGGAATCTATCTGTTGATCATGATCGGAGGTACTTTCATAACGCTACAACAGTTGTGGGGCCAGATAAGATTAATTCTCATATATGTGCCACTTATCCTCATGTTTTTTTGGTATGGCATAATCGAACTTTCAAAAACCAAAAAAAGCCTGCGAACCCTCCAGATATTGTTTACCTTGTTTTTTATTTTGACCCTAGGAAAGATTTTTTCGAAAACTACTGATAAAGTCAAGGAAAATCAGGAGATACTGGCAAAGAATATACAGGGTAAAAAGTATTATGGCTATACACCGGACTGGCAGCATTTTCTGCAGATGAGTGAATGGGTTAGTGAAAATTTACCAGATACGGCAGGTGTGCTTTCCAGAAAATCATCCATGTCGTTTATTTATGGCGATGGATTTGAGTTTGTGGGCGTATACCGATTTCCCATTTATTCACCAGAGGAAGTCGTTGAACAGGTGAAGAAGAAATCAGCAAATACAAAAGTCGTTAAAACCGATGATCTAAAGGCGGCTGATATCCCTGTTAGAATTCAAATGGCTATGGCGAGGATGGGAGAAGGATATCTCTATGGTGAAGGGGAGATGTTTGGAATCTATGATTATAGTAATCCTGCCATGGAGCCTATTTCTGATTATCTTACCGAACAGGGAATATCCCAGAAAGAATTAACCGCGGAGTTCCTTGAAATGATCAATTCCAGTGAAAAAACTTATGTTGGTGTTTTGCCCGACAGTCTGGTGGCAGATCTTAAAAATAAAGAAGTGGATTATCTTATCAGGGGTAGTTTGCGGGTGATTCCCACCCAAAAAACCGGCCGGACCATCAATACAGTTTCGCGTTATATGTATTTTATTCAGCTTAAATATCCCGGAATATTCGAAAAGGTACATCAGATAGGAGCTGATAATGACGAACCAGCAATTCTTTACCGGATTCATTATGACCGATATGGACTCTGACCATGAAACCGATTGAGAATATTACCATCGTTGGAACAGGAAATGTGGCTGTAAACCTTTTAGATGCTTTAATATCTCGAGGCTTTAATATTACTGAGGTTATCGGGCGATCAGATAAGCAGCTGCAGCATATACAATATCAATACAGGGTGCCGGTAAATACAAATCTTAAAGCTATTGATGTCAAAAGTGATTTGCTCGTTTTAGCCATTACTGATGACGCAATTGAGGTTGTGGCGCAAAAGCTTAATCCTTTGTCAGTTCCTGTTGTCCATACGGCAGGTTCCGTAAGCATGGATGTATTTATCCAAACGGGCTTCCCTCTATATGGGGTGTTCTATCCTTTACAAACTTTTACTAAAACACGGTTGGTAGATTTTTCAAATGTTCCCTTGTTTATCGAAGCAAATACCCAGCAGTTTGAAATTCAACTAATGAACCTGGCCAAAAAATTGTCCTCCAATGTCCAGTCAGCGAATTCAATGCAGCGTGCCATGCTTCATGTGGCAGCTGTATTTGCTTGTAATTTTTCAAATCACATGATGGCTGTTGCCCATAAACTAACGATGGAAAATAATCTCGACTTCAATGCCCTGCTTCCTCTGATAAAAGAAACACTGGAAAAAGCCATAGCCTTGGGACCGGAACATGCTCAAACAGGCCCGGCAATCCGAAAGAATCAACAGGTGCTCCTGAAACACGATGAGATCCTACAGGATGAACCCCATCTTCAGGAGATTTATCGCCTCTTAAGTAACAGCATTCAAAGATTTCACACTAAGCACAGGAAAGAATAGAATCACCCGTTGTTCATAAATCCTTGCTTTTTCAGTACCTCAAGCAACGCATTTGAAAATGCAACATTATCTTCCTTGCGATACCTGTTATCCGTAAAAATTTGAGCAAGTGTTTCCTTGTTATTCTCTTTTAACAAATCTTTTGTTAGCTGTAAATCTTCTTTTTCAGCATACAGATTATCAATATCAACTTCTGAATAATCACTATAAGTCTGGTTATGTACAACAGCCTCTATCGGCAAACGATCAGTCAGTAGCGGAGCTTCATCCGGGTATCCCACTACAAGGGTGGTAACAGGCACTACAGCCTTGGGCAAATCAAGAATCTCGATAATTTTCTGTGCCATGTAAGTCGTTGTTCCCAGGTAACAGATACCCAGGTTTTTGGCTTCGGCAGCCACGGCAAAATTTTGTGCCACCAAAAGGGCATCAATAGCCGCCGTCATAAAAGAAAGAAAATTGTCATAACCCGGAGTTGCTTTTCGCTGTTGGCACCATTTGTTAAACCGGTTAAAATCAGCGCAGAAAGTTGCCACCAAAGGAGCTTTTTTTACCATATCCTGTTTAAAGTGCGCTTCCCATAAAGCTTCTTTTTTAACAGGATCTGAAGTAAGTATAATACTGTAAACCTGCATGTTACCTGTTGTGGACGCCCTGATTGAAGCTTCTAGGATTTCCTGTAGATCCAGTTTTGGGATTGGGTCGGTTTTATACTTGCGTATCGAACGATGTTTACGTAATGTTTCTAACATAAAGCTTATTTAGATTGATTCGAACTTAATAATTTTCATACAAAAATAATGATATCTTATCATCATTTTTATGGCCTTTATAAAAGGAATTGATTTTAATAGTAAAAACATACAACCCTGTAAAGGACAATACCGTATTAAACTTGGAATTAAAATGTGTAGTTTTATTTTGTTTTTATATATTTTTACCACGGTTAGGATCGGAATTTAAATGTTTTATTATGAAAAAAGTTAAAGTTATTGTTGTGGCCTGTTGCGTGACACTTGTATTGTTGGCATCTTCGTGTGCAGGTAGTAAAAAAGTCTGTCCGGCGTACGGTAAGGCTGATGTTGAGAAACAGGACATTAATGGTTAATTGTTTCAGACAATTCCATCCGAATTAAACTCTCTTATTATCCAGGCGTTATTTAATAATAAGTACTAAATTTGTATACTTATTATTAAGTCTATGAGAATTCGCGTTATAATTGTTCTTCTGTATTTTCCCATTGCATTATTTTCGCAGGGAGAAATAGATGAGCAGCAAAGAATAATTTTCAGGGATGAAAGTACATTTGCAGGGTATCTAAGTACAAATGGATTTGGTATTGGATATCGGTATGCAAAAAATTTGAATGCCTTCCGGAAAATATTCTATGATGTTGATGCTTCACTCATTAAGCATTCCAAAGAGAATAAAAGCCCCAGCCCAATATATCCCAATGGACGCAGCTATGTGTTCGGTAAAAGAAACAGCTTCTTTGCAATCCGTGGAGGCATTGGTCTGCAGGAAGAGTTATTCAGAAAATTTGACCGGGGAGGAGTTGCCATCAGGTATTTTTATGGAGTTGGACCCACCCTGGGAATTTTGAAACCCATCTATTACGAGTTTTTGGACAACACCACATATCCGCCTTCACAAATGGTGGATATTTTCCCTGATGATAACAACCACCCGAATACTATTCTTGGGAGGGCCTCATTTTTTAAAGGCACGGATGAATTAAGTATCATTCCGGGAGGATTTGCCAAGGTTGGGGTTAGTTTTGAATTCAGTCAGTTTGATGAAGTAATTCACGCTATAGAAACCGGTGCAGCATTGGATGTGTTTTACAAAGAAGTGCCCATCATGGCCGGTACCAATAATAACTTCTTTTTCTTTTCATTATATGTAAGCTACCGGTTTGGTAAGGTCATTGACCGGAAGGAAAGAGCAGGAACAACAGAGTTGGATGAAATTCTGCTGGATTAATATTTCTTTTGATGAATATCAATAATTTCGAAACAAATGCTTCTGCAGCGTGAAGCTATAAAACCAGGTTATTTCTTCTGAGTTTATAAATGTTATAAAACACTTGTGTTTCGCTTGAATTCTTTTCCTTGTGCTTGAACAATTGACGATTAATGAGTAAATTTGCGATTCGTTTTTTCGAAAACCTCATTCATTTAAAATATTAATATTTAATAAATCTAAAAATTATGGGAAATATTAAAGTAGGTATTAATGGTTTTGGTCGTATCGGACGACTGGTTTTTCGTGCATCAGTGAAAATGCCTAACATCGAGATTGTTGGTATCAATGACCTTATTGATGTTGATTATATGGCTTATATGTTGAAATATGATTCAACTCATGGCAGATTTGAAGGCGATGTTGAGGTAAAAGACGGTAAGCTGGTAGTTAATGGTAATGCCATCCGTGTTACTTCAGAGAAAAACCCGGCTGATCTAAAATGGAGTGAAGTTGGAGCTGAATACGTTGTTGAATCTACAGGTTTATTCCTTACCAAGGAAAAAGTTCAGGGACATATTCAGGCTGGTGCCAAACGGGTTGTAATGTCTGCTCCTTCAAAAGACGATACACCTATGTTCGTAATGGGTGTAAATCACAAGGAATATAAAGCTGACATGCAGTTTGTTTCTAATGCATCCTGTACTACTAACTGTTTAGCTCCTATCGCTAAAGTTCTTAATGACAAATTTGGTATTGTTGAAGGTCTGATGACAACAGTGCATGCAACTACCGCTACTCAAAAAACTGTTGACGGTCCTTCAATGAAAGACTGGCGAGGTGGTCGTGGAGCAGCTCAAAATATTATACCTTCCTCAACAGGTGCTGCCAAAGCAGTTGGAAAAGTTATTCCGCAATTGAATGGAAAACTTACCGGTATGGCCTTCCGTGTTCCAACTCCTAACGTTTCAGTTGTGGACCTCACATGTCGCCTTGAAAAAGGTGCTTCTTACGAAGATGTATGTGCTGCAATGAAAGAAGCTTCTGAAGGTGAATTAAAAGGAATTCTTGGATATACTGAAGATGCAGTTGTATCAAATGACTTTGTTGGCGACACACATGCATCTATTTTTGATGCAGGTGCTGGTATTGGTTTGAATGACAACTTTGTTAAAGTTATCTCATGGTATGATAATGAGATGGGTTATTCAACCAAAGTCCTTGAACTGATTGAGCATATGGATACTGTAAAGTAAGCATCGCTTAATAATATGATATAATCCACCTGAAGGAATTTGGGTGGATTTTTTTATGCATAAAAAAAGGCGCCCCCGGGCGCCTTTATTCAATGTTTTATGTATAATTACCTCTTATCGGATACCGTAACCTTTAATCAAATCACCTGATTTTAATAATAAATCAATGTATTGGGCACGTTTATACACAAAAGGATCATTGATTGATTTCTGCGATAACTTCCCTCTGAAATCATCAAGCGAATTGTATCCTTTTTTATCCATCCAGGCCTCCAAATCACTTATTATTGTCCTCAGATACGAGATTTTATTTTTGTATAATGTACTCACTACCTGTACACTGTTTGCACCCGCAAGGATCATCTTCGCAACATCGGCACCTGTAAAAATGCCTGTGCTGCTAATTATATCAGCCTTTAGCTTATTGTATAACAAACCGGCAAAACGAAGGGGAAGACGGTTATCTTCTGATGTGCTTAGATGGAAAGAAGTAAAATGCTCTTCTTTTTCAACATCAATATCGGGTTGGAACAGCCGGTTGAACAATACAAGACCATCTATACCAATTTCATCCATCTTTGAGATAACATTCAGTGGATTAGCATAAAAAGGACTCAGTTTAATGCTTATTGGGATGTTAACTTCTGCTTTTACAGCCTTAAGGACATCAATCTGATGCGCAACGATAGTGTTACATGTTTCATTAAAATCGCGAGGTACCGCATAAAAGTTTAGTTCCAACGCATCCACGCCAGTTTTCTGAATTTGCTTTGCATAATCAATCCACGATTCTTTGTAAATGGCATTCAGACTTGCAATGACCGGGATACTCAGCGTTTCCTTGGCTTTACTGAGATTCATGAGATGCTCCTCAGGGCCGGCATGTTTTATATCCGGGAAAAGCCTTATCATCTCTGCATGACGCTCATTATACTCATCAAGTTCGTCTTCAAGTTGAAAACTTTCCAGTTGAATTTGCTCTTCAAAGAGCGATTTATATACAATCGCTCCAGCTCCGGCATCTTCGGCCATCTTAATGTTATCAAGA
This sequence comes from uncultured Bacteroidales bacterium, assembly GCA_964652315.1. Taxonomy (GTDB): domain Bacteria; phylum Bacteroidota; class Bacteroidia; order Bacteroidales; family JAAAOM01; genus CAZZBU01. The sequence goes on along the minus strand of CAZZBU010000034.1, from coordinate 7,184 downwards.
TCAGTCACCATATTGCTGGCACCAACAATTACCGGACTTTTAACATCAATCCCCAGGTATTTTGTTTTAAGACTACTCATAATATTTGATTATTAATAGGTTTTAAATTTTTCGGAAATACAAATTTAGGAATTAAATCCAAATTACAGATTTTCCAGAGTTTTTCGGCTATATTATTTATGTATTTTTTTCTTGGATGGTTCGTATTTTAGTGTTTTCTGGCCGGATTGAGATAACATTCAACTGATTTTCATCGAAATGAAAAATTATTTAAATCGATTATAAATTTTTATTTTATAATCTTTTAAATCCTTCAGATTTCATAAGTTTGTTAAAAACCACTAAACCGTGGAATTAATTCATCAAATAAAAAACCTGCCCTTCCTTAGGCTCTTGATTCCTTTCATGCTGGGAATTCTTATTCAGGAGTATTTCACAATCCAGGTATTTGATAATCCGGTTTATTTAGTTTTCCTGTTCATTTTTATTCTTCTGCACCTTGCTTTTATTGCCCAGGCGAAGAAACGATTTTATGCCATCTATATGCATGGGATTACTGTGTTTATCTTTTTCTTTTTTTTTGGATTTTTTTTACTGGCAACACAAAAGAAATTCGATATGCCAAAGGGATTAAGTCCCGGAATAACAGCTTCCTTATCTGGTGTTGTATACGATTATCCGGTTATCCAGAAAGAATCAACCAGGGCAATGATTCGGCTTGATGGAAAGGTAGATTCAGGACAAACAAAAAAAGTGCACGGAAAACTGGTTGCCTTCATCAAAAATACAGATAATATGCGCCTCTTGAAGCCCGGAGACAGACTGATTTTTCATTCCAGGCTTTATAAAATCATGAATGCCGGCAATCCTGAAGAATTTGATTTTCAAAAATATTTCTACAGAAAAGGCATTCAGTATATGACATTTATTGATTCTTCCGACTATGTTGTTGCTGGAAAAGGGTGCAGCCTTTGCTTACGTCGTAAGGCTTTTGAAATTCGGATGGCCCTGGCAGCCATTCTGGAAAGCCATCTTGAGGATGAAAATGCACCTGTCGCTCAGGCCATGGTGCTTGGTTTGCGCGACTCGGTTACAAATGAGGTAGAGGATGGCTTTGCTGCTGCCGGAATTATGCATATACTGGCAATTTCAGGACTACATGTTGGTATTCTTTTTCTGGTATTGACCAACCTGTGGCATTGGGTTACTTTTGCAAAAGCAAATCGGATTGGCAAAGCTTTTTTTGTTATCCTGGGGATTTGGAGCTATGCTTTTTTAACAGGGTTTCCTCCAAGCGTGGTAAGGGCTACTTTAATGCTCAGCCTGTTTCTTATTGGTGATGCTCTGGGCCGTGATTATCTTGCAGTTAACAGTGTGTTAATGGCAGCTTTAGTTTTGCTTTTAATTCAACCCGGACTTCTTTTTGACATCAGCTTTCAGCTTTCATTCACAGCTGTGCTCGGCATTTTAGTATTATACCCCAGACTCGTAAGGTTACTGCATCCGCAATATCCTTTTATTAAATACTTTTGGCAGATTGTGTGTGTTTCTTTATCGGCTCAGATAGGTACTCTGCCTGTATCGCTTTATTATTTTAAACTTTTTCCCACCTTGTTTTTGTTTGCCAATCTTTTGGCTATACCTGCTGCATTTCTGATCGTCATGGGTAGCCTGGCCATGTTTTTTTCATCATGGTATCCTTTGGTGTGCAGTTTTATTGGAACTATAGTGAACTTCTGTATTGAAATTCTAATAAAGGCAGGGAGCTTTATTGATACTATGGTTTTTTCAAAGATAGAAAACATTCACCTTTCCTTAACTCAGTCGATGTTGTTATATATCCTCTTTATTTTTATGATGGCATTTATTGCTTTTAAACGTATATCATATCTTAAAGCAGTTATTCTTATTCTGTTATTCTTTTTCCTGATTTATCTTGAACCGCATTTGAAGACATCACAGGATAGGTTGTTACTGAATTATGATCCTCAACTTGTTTTTGTTTCACATAAAACAAAACAGGTTATTATTTTTTCAGCTGATTCAATTCGTGAGCAGGAATCAGAAGAGCTTGAATATTTGCATTCATATTATCCAAATTATTCTAAAGAATATCATGATATGCCTCAGCATCAATATACCGTGCTAAGAATAAATTCAAAAGAAGAGAAGGAGAATAACATCACTCTTGTGAACAGAAAAATAAACAAAACATCGGGTGATAAGCTTTATACAGAAAGAATAATTATTATGGGCCAACAACCGCCACCGCTTAAAAAGATATTGCAGTATATTGAGTTTGATCAGGTAGTGTTTCATCCTACGGTACCGTATTATTACATAGAAAAACAAAAAGTGGTTTGCGATGAGATGAAACTGGCGTACCACGATTTATTTTTTGATGGGGCCTATGGTTTTTAACCGGTATAGTTATTAAAGCACTGAATTGCGGTGTGTTCGTTAATATTTTTATTTAAGGTACTTATCTAAAAATTTGAAATACAAGGGTGAATGCTATAGTTCTGTTAAAATAATCCTTTTGTTTTGGGAAATTATTCAATTATATTTTACTTTGTTGCCCGGACAAAGGGGAAATGAACCTGGAAACATGAGAATTATTATTTCTGGAGCCGGAGCCGTTGGAGCTCACATTGGTAAAATGCTTAGTCAGGGAAAACATGATATTGTTCTTCTTGACCCATTAGAAGATAAGCTTCGCCAGATTGGGGCTAATATTGATTTGATGACCCTAACAGGATCAGGCACATCTATTCGCGACCTGACCAATGCGGGCATTAAACGTGCCGATCTGCTAATATCAGTGGCTAAACATGAGGAAACAAACATAACCTCGGCTATTCTGGGCAAGCAGTTAGGAGCAAAAAAAACCATTGCCCGCATAGATAACGAAGAGTACCTCTTCCCAAAAAACCTGGATTATTTTACAAAATTTGGCATAGATTATCTTATTTATCCGGAAAAGATTGCAACCCGTGAGATTATAGGATTGATCAACCAGACCGGAAGCACCGAAATTGTAGATTTTTCAGGTGGAAAACTGAAAATGTTTGTCATAAAACTCGAAGAAAATGCCCCCATTATTAATAAATCACTGAATAATGTTACCCACGATATTGAGAGACACGAATACAGGGCGGTAGCCATCACGCGTAATTCAAAAACCATTATTCCCAGGGGAGAAGATAAATTTATGGTGGGTGATATGGTTTATGTCATTACCAATAAGACGACAGACGAAGGTATAACCGAATTGATGGAGTATTCCGGAAAAAAACAATTTGATATCCGCGACATAATGATTTTGGGTGGAAGTCGAATCGGCCGCGCATCAGCAAAAGAATTGGGTAGCCAGCATAATGTAAAGCTGATTGAAATTAATCGTGAAAAAAGCTATCAGTTATCCAATTTTCTTAACAACACTTTGGTGATTAATGGCGATGGGCGTGATCGGGATTTACTTATTGAAGAAGGACTTCCAAACATGGATGCTTTTATTGCGGTGACCGGTAATTCTGAAACAAACATCCTTTCGTGCATCCTTGCAAAACGCATGGGCGTGAAAAAAACGTTTGCTGCGGTTGAGAATATGGATTATATTACCCTGGCTGAGAATATGGGCATTGATACCATTATAAACAAAAAACTGATTACAGCCAGCCGGATATTCCGATTTACCATGTCGGAAGAATTGACAAATATAAAGTGCCTGACCGGAACAAATGCTGAAGTGATGGAATTCATTGCAAAACCCGGCGCAAAAATTACCAAAGGCTCCCTGAATCAGATTAATTTTCCAAAAGACTCAATGGTTGGTGGTGTAATAAGAGGAGATGCCAGTTTTATTGCCAACGGGTATACCATGATAAAACCTGATGATAAAGTGGTGGTTTTTGCTTTGCCTTCAGCCATAGAAAAGATAAGTAAATACTTTAATTGATCACATGGTTAATTATCGGTTTATTTTTTTCATTTTAGCCCTTCTGTTATTCATAGAAGCAGGATTTATGCTTCTGTGTATTCCGGTTAGCATTTATTATGATGAAGCGGATGTCACCTATTTTTTAATCAGTACCGCAATAACCTTGTTCGCCGGTGGAACTTTATGGTTTTTCTCAAGAAATTATTCCTCAACTTTGGGTCGCAGGGAGGGTTATATTGTTGTCTCACTCTCATGGGTTGTATTCTCAGCTTTTGGCTCTTTACCTTTTTATTTGAGTGGACAAATTCCAAGCTACACCAATGCTTATTTTGAGACAATTAGTGGATTTACAACAACCGGAGCTTCTATTCTCGATGATGTTGAGTCACTTTCTTATGGTATGTTGTTCTGGCGAAGCATCATACAATGGCTGGGTGGTATGGGCATTATTGTGCTATCCCTGGCTATTTTACCTTTCCTTGGTATTGGGGGCATGCAACTCTTCATTGCCGAAGTCCCCGGTCCAACGCCCGATAAGCTGCATCCCAGAATTACTGAAACAGCCAAAAGGTTATGGGGCATTTATACACTCTTTACAGGCATGGAAATTATCTTGCTGAAAATTGGTGGCATGAGCTTTTTCGACTCGGTATGTCATTCTTTTACAACAATGGCAACGGGCGGTTATTCAACAAAGCAGGCCAGCATTGCTCATTTCGACTCACCCTATATCCAGTATGTTATCATTGTTTTTATGTTTCTGGCAGGTGCAAATTTCACCCTATCCTACTTTGCTCTGCATAGAAAGTTCAGCAGGGTATGGGAAAATGAGGAGTTTAGGGCATACCTGGCAATTACCCTGGGCGTTACCCTTCTGATAGCAATTGGCCTCCACCTGACTGCACATGCTGACTCTGTTGAAAGTTGCTTTCGCGACTCGTTGTTCCAGGTAGTCTCCATACTGACAACAACCGGCTTTGTTACATCAAATTATCTTAACTGGTTCCCTTTTCTTGGGTTTTTGATATTTTTCCTGATGTTTATTGGCGGCTCGGCAGGTTCAACCGGTGGTGGCATTAAGGTGGTGCGTATTCTTATGCTTTTTAAAAACAGCTATCAGGAACTCAAACGCCTGGTGCATCCCAATGCTGTGATACCGGTCAGGTTAAATGGTATGGCTGTCCCCCCCCAGATTGTGAATAACATCCTGGCATTTATTGCATTTTATTTCATTATGGTACTTATTGGTATCCTGGTTATGTCAGCCCTTGGTTATGATCTGGATACTTCCATCGGAGCGGTTGCTGCTACCCTGGGAAATATTGGCCCGGGTATTGGTAACGTTGGCCCTATGGATAATTTTAATCAAATTCCTGTAGCCGGAAAATGGTTTCTCTCATTCCTCATGTTGGTTGGGCGGCTCGAAATATTTACAGTCATCCTGATTTTTTCTCCTTCTTTCTGGAAAAAATAGCTGTTTTACTCCAGTTCACCAATTCCCTGACGAACCAGTAAAGGTTCTTCACCTGTAAGATCGATCACTGTAGAGGCTTCGTTTTTACCATAGCCACCATCCACCACTACATCAATATTGTTCTGGTATTTCTCATTTATCAATTCGGGATCGGTTGTGTAATCCAGTACTTCGTCTTCATCATGCACAGATGTTACGATTACAGGATTGCCAAGGACGCGGACAATCTCACGAATGATGTTGTTATCCGGAATCCGTATCCCAATGGTTTTTTTCCGGTTCTTAAATATCCTTGGTACTTTATTGCTGGCATCAAGAATAAAAGTGAATGGTCCGGGAAGATACTGCTTCAAAATTTTAAAGTTTTGGTTGGAAAGGTTCTTTGTAAATTCAGAGAGCTGACTGATGTCAGAAAACACAAAGGAAAAATCAGCCTTTTCAATTTTCACATCTTTCAGCCATGCCAACCTTTCTACAGCCTTGGGCTGGTATATATCGCAACCCATGGCGTATACCGTGTCTGTAGGGAATACGACCAACCCACCAACCCGTAAAATATCCACCACCTGATCAACATGCCTTGGATTGGGATTTTCATCATACAGTTTTATTAACATAGTAACAAGTTTTAACGCACGAATATACCCTATTTAATCAACTGTTAACTCCAGGGTTGGTTTATTTCTATTCAACTAATTCAGTAATTGAATGATTATAATTCTACGGTATTATTTTGTATAAGTTTAAATAAATCCCTGTTAATCTGGGTAATTGGCAGAGAAAACATAGTTGGCGAATGATTTTCCAAAACCCTACTTACAAATTTTTCAATATCCTGATAAAGCAAAGCCTTGGTTTTTACCAGAAGAATGGTTTCATGATAATCCACAATCTTATTTCCTACCCTTCGCATGGAGAATATCTCAGGTAGAATGTTTATGCTATGGGTTAGTTTTTTATCAATCAATTCGCTGCCGATTTTAATAGCCTCTTCTTTATCCTTTGTTAAAATATATATCAGTATCATTTTTAATAATTTTTTCAATATAACAAGGGAAACATCCTCCAGGTTCGCTTACGGTAATCGAAATATTCAGGGAACTGATTTTTAAGCATTTCGTTTTATAATTAATTAGTGTAACCAATAAACGTTACTACTCAATTACTTGTGAAACCTGTCTGCCACAGGCAGGCCCTCATGTTTTATTTGCAAGAACCACCTTTTTGTTTAAATAATTAAATGATTGTCCGGGAGTATACCAAGAGCATATTACTTAATCGTTTCCAAAAACACCAAAATCAACTCCTTGCAGCAGCCCCAAGTCCCCCTATCAGGGGGATTTAGGGGGTCAGAAAGGGCCAGGGGCGCAACGCATAGCCTACTGCTTCGACCCAAATTTCTGCTTACTGCATGTTTGTTTGTTTTATCGGTTTATCAAATGACCTGCCTAAATCCTCCTAAAAGGAGGACTTAATAGCGTCGCTGATGAAGTTTGTTGCTTTCTAAATGTCGCATAATGCACTAAATGTTTGTCGGAAAGATGCATGGTTCCTCCTTCAGCTTGCGGAGGCGGCCGGTCCACTAATGCCATCAGTTGATTGGAAAACGTTAAAGGACAAAATATTGACCAGCAAAATATATCAATTCATTTTTTAGGTAGATTGGTAATAAAACGGACAATCATAAAAAATTATTTTTTTATGCAAATGCGATGAAAGTGAAAATTTCTTTTATTTTTGAGACAGGTATTTCCAATAAAGGGAATTTAC
>CAZZBU010000033.1:0-30303 GCA_964652315.1 uncultured Bacteroidales bacterium | reverse complement strand
TGGTAGACGCGCTGGTCTCAAAAACCAGTGGGCTTTGCCCTTGCCGGTTCGATCCCGGCTCCGGGTACCAGAAGCAGGAGCGAGTGTGAGATGCTAGAGCAGAGACACTCGCTTTCTTTTTGTATCAGTTTTTCATGGATCCAATCACGTATTCAATGTGACTTATAAAAATATCTGAATAACCTAATCTATCGCCCCTATTATAATCAGGTAAATTCAAATTAACTAAAGTTCTTACAGAATCATCATTACCTTCCATGAAGTTCAGTTTGGGCTTACTATTTTATCTGATTCTGAGCATCCACAACCGCTATGGCAATCATGTTTGTGATTTCCCGGACGGAACTTTCCATTGCGATGATGTGTACCGGCTTTTTCATGCCTAATAAAATGGGGCCAATGGCTTCGGAATTGCCTATTTCCTGCATCATTTTATAGGCCATGTTTCCGGTACTCAGGTTGGGAAATATAACGGTGTTAACATCCAGGTCTTTCAATTTGGAAAATGGGAATTTATGCATGCGAAGCTCCTTGTTCAAGGCAAAATTCATCTGAATCTCTCCGTCAACAATAAGGTCAGGATAATCGCGATGCAAAATTTTAATTGCATCCTGAACAATGGTAGGGCTTCCTTTTCGAATGGCACCAAAATTTGAATAGGACACCAGGGCAATTACCGGAGTGATGTTGAAATTACGGACAGCCTCAGCGGTCAATAACGTCGTATCAACCAGTGTTTTGGCATCCGGATGAGGGTTTACTGTTGTATCGGAGAAAAAATAGGGGCCCTTTTGTGTCATCATAAGGTACATGCCTGCAATGTGATTGATATCGGGATTAATGCCAACCGTATGAATAGCGGGGCGTATGGTATCGGCATAATTCGACGTCAATCCCGATATAAACGCATCAGCGTCCCCGGTTTCAACCATCATCGTTCCAAAATAGTTCCTGTTGCTCATTTTTTCGATAGCTTCTGCCATGGTAAGGCCTTTCCTGTTGCGCTTCTTAAACAAATGTTCTGCATACCGGTTTCTTCGTTCACTTTCATATTTTGACTTATATTCAATGATAGGAACTCCGGCCAGGTCTAATTCATTTTGTTCTATGATGCAATCAATGATTTCCTTATTACCCAGGAGGATGGGCTTTGCGACTCCCTCATTTAACGCTACCTGAGCGGCTTTTAATACTTTAGCACTTTCAGCCTCGGCAAATACCACTCGTTTTGGATCCCGTTTTGCCTTGTCTGTTACAGCGCGTATAAGTTTATTGTCTCTGCCAAGGCGCTTAATAAGTGTTTCTTTGTACTGTTCCCAGTCATCAATTTTACTGCGGGCAACACCTGTGTCCATTGCTGCTTTTGCAACAGCAGATGCCACTGCAGTAATGAGCCTTGGATCCAATGGTTTTGGTATAATATAGTTTCTTCCAAATTTCAGGTTCACTTCCCGGTATGCCAGATTAACATCTTCAGGGACTTCCTCCTTTGCCAACTCAGCCAGAGCATAAACGGCAGCGATCTTCATTTCTTCATTTATCCGACGCGCTTTCACATCAAGGGCACCCCTGAAAATAAACGGGAAACCAAGAACATTATTAATTTGGTTGGGAATATCCGAACGTCCTGTAGCAAAAATAATATCATCACGTGCTTCAACAGCATCTTCATAGGAAATTTCGGGATCCGGGTTTGCAAGAGCAAACACAATGGGATTATCACTCATTTTTTGTATCATTTCTCTGGATAAAATATTGCCTTTCGACAATCCCAGGAACACATCTGCACCCTCCATGGCCTGCTCAAGGGTATTTATCTTTCTTTTGGTAACAAATTGCTTTTTGATATCATCGATATCTGTTCTGGATGCATTAATCACACCTTTACTATCAAGCATAATGATATGTTCAGGGTCAACACCCAGTGATTTATATAGCTTTGTACATGATACTGCTGATGCACCTGCACCGTTAACAACCAATTTGATTTTTGATATATCCTTTCCAATTAAATCCAGAGCATTAATCAGCCCGGCAGATGAAATAATTGCAGTGCCATGTTGATCATCATGCATTACAGGGATGTCAAGTTGGTTTTTGAGTGCCTCTTCAATCTCAAAACACTCAGGTGCTTTGATATCTTCCAGATTAATGCCTCCAAAGGTAGGGGCTATTGCTTTTACTATATCAACAAATTTTTTGGGATCTTTTTCATCAATTTCAATATCAAACACATCAATGTCGGCAAAAATTTTAAACAGCAAACCTTTACCCTCCATCACAGGCTTTCCAGCTTCGGGACCAATATCACCTAATCCCAGCACTGCGGTCCCATTTGAGATTACAGCTACCAGATTGCCTTTTGCAGTGTATTTATATACATCTTGTGGATTTTTTTCTATTTTCATGCAGGGTTGTGCCACTCCTGGCGAATACGCGAGGGACAAATCGAGTTGGGTGCTGTAGGGTTTTGTCGGGATGACTTCTATTTTTCCGGGGCGACCTTGTGAATGGTAGTTTAATGCATCCTTGTTAGTAAATTTAGCCATAGCGTTTCTGTTAGAAATAATTAGAATATATAATTCTTATTGTATAAATTTAATTTAAAGCCTTGTTTGATAAGAACATGGTTCAGGGGTTGTTTTGTATTGTTGGAGGTTTTTTGGAAGTTGCTAAGCATCTCCAAGATGCTTAGCAACTTCCCCCTACCCGTCCGTCACACAACCCTCCGAAGCACTTGAAACCAGTTTGATATACTTCTTAAGCATGCCTGAATAAGCACCAGGAGACGGTTTTTCCCATTTTTGCAGGCGGGATTGGATTTCATCATTGGAAAGTTCTACCTCCAGGAGGTTCTGAACTGCATCAATGGTAATCATATCCCCATTTTTAAGCAATCCAATTACGCCCCCTTCCACAGCTTCCGGGGTAATATGCCCTACCACAAAACCATGGGAACCTCCGCTAAACCGGCCATCGGTAATCAGGGCCACATCATTGCCAAGGCCTGCTCCCATGACAGCACCGGTGGGTTTGAGCATTTCGGGCATACCCGGACCGCCCCTGGGGCCAACATGCCGTATAACGATTACTTCACCTTTTTGCACAGTAGTGGCAATTCCATCTATGGCATCCTTCTCGTTATCGAAAACCCGTGCTGGCCCTTTAAAAAGGGTACCTTCTTTGCCTGTAATTTTTGCAACAGCCCCATCCGGTGCCAGGTTTCCTTTCAAAATCCTGATATGCCCGGAAGACTTAAGGGGATTATTGACCGGTCGAATTATCTTCTGATCCTTGCGTAAATCCGGTATTTGTTCCAGGTTTTCGCCCATAGTTTTTCCGGTTACAGTGCGGCAGTTTCCATCTAAAAATCCCTCTCTGAGCAAAAACTTCATCACTGCAGGGATGCCACCGGCATAATGTAAGTCTTCCATCAGATAGGTGCCGCTGGGTTTCAAATCGGCCAGATACGGGGTGTTGTTACTTATGCGCTGAAAATCTTCCAACACCATAGGTACATCCACTGCCCTGGCCATGGCAATTAAATGAATAACTGCATTGGTTGAACCGCCAAGGGCCATTATCAGGGCGATAGCATTTTCAAAGGCTTTCCGGGTCATAATATCCCGGGGTTTGATATTTTTTTGCAGCAGGTTTAGAATGGCTTCTCCGATATTTGTACACTCTACACCTTTTTCTCTGCTCACTGCCGGATATGATGATGAATATGGCAGGCTCATGCCCATACACTCAATAGCTGAAGCCATGGTATTGGCGGTATACATCCCTCCACAAGCCCCTGCACCGGGGATACTGTTTTTAATGATTCCCTGGTAGTCAACTTCCAGAATCTGCCCTTTTAATTTTTTGCCATAGGCTTCAAAGGCCGAAGTAATGTTGAGGTCCTCATTTTTATAGCGCCCCTTTTTCACTGTACCGCCATAGACCAAAATTGAAGGCCGGTTTAAACGCCCCAGGGCTATCATGGCTCCAGGCATGTTTTTATCGCATCCAACAACAGGAACCACGGCATCATAAAACTGCCCGCTGACTACAGTTTCAATGGAGTCCGCGATGATTTCACGGGAAGGAAGGGAATAACGCATTCCACTGGTACCGTTGGTAATGCCATCGCTTACACCAATGGTATGAAATATAAGCCCAAGAAGTTCTGCTTGCTTATCTACCCCACTTTTGATCGACTCTGCCAGGCCATTCAGGTGCATGTTACATGGATTGCCCTGAAAACCGGTGCTTACAATGCCAACCTGTGCTTTACTGAAATCATTTTCCTTCATGCCAATGGCATAAAGCATGGCCTGTGCGGCAGGTAAACTATCGTCCCGTGTAATGGTTTTGCTGTATTTGTTTATCATAAGAATGAAGCTTTATTTACTGTCCCTGACCAAGTGAATAACCCCGGACACCATCAAATTCATATAGATTTTCAGTTTTTATTACATCAATATCACTCTCTATGGCTTTCTTGAGCAGGGCTGGAATGGAATTTTTATCAGCATCGGAACCATCATTTTTCTCAAACCGGCATCGCCAGTGATCCGTGCAAAAAGTCTCTTCAAATCCCTCTGGCCAGACCTTTACACCACGGTTAGTTATCATGGTCAGTTCAATATCGCTGTTTAGCTTTTGCAATATATTGGCCAGTTCATCCGGATTTTTACCTTTCCAATCTACAAATACATCCACCCCTTTTAAAACTTTATTTGCTGGTTTTCTTCGCTTGTATTCGGGGATATAAATTTTCACATCACTGGCGTAATCCACTGCTTTCAGGGTATGAGGTTGTTTCCCAAGATGCTCGATAACAGCCCTGGCGAATTCTTTTGTCCCCACTTTTTGTTTGCTAATGCCATCACAGAAAATATCGGCTGTATGAATGCCATCTTCAATGGTACTCTCCCATGCATTTTTCACTTTTTCAGCCATCTCCTGCTGCCCTACATGGTTAAGCATCATCACGGCGGCACGCAGCAATCCGGATGGATTAGCAACATTTTGTCCGGCGATGTCCGGGGCTGATCCATGAATTGCCTCAAACATGTGGCATACATTGCCAATATTTGCAGTACCTATTAATCCAATTGAACCAGATATCTGTGCTGTAATATCGGAGATGATATCACCATAAAGGTTGGGTGTCACCACCACATCAAATTTTTCGGGTGTATCGGCTATGCGTGCAGCACCAATATCAATTATCCAGTTATCTGATTCAACGTTGGGGTATTCTGCAGCAATTTCTTTAAAGACCTGATGAAACAAACCATCGGTATGTTTCATTATGTTGTCCTTGGTGAAACAACTTACTTTTTTGCGATTATACAGCCGTGCATATTCAAAAGCATACCGGATTATTTTTTCACTTCCGGGCCTGGTAATCAGTTTCAGGCATTGCACTACCTCATCTGTTTGCTGATGCTCAATACCGGCATACAGATCTTCTTCATTCTCGCGGATGATAACCACATCCATCTCTGGGTAATGGCTGGGAATATACGGATGAAAACTTTTACAGGGCCTTACGTTGGCAAACAAACCCAGTGCTTTACGCATGGTAACATTCAGGCTTTTATACCCTCCTCCCTGTGGAGTGGTTATGGGTGCCTTCAGGAAAATTTTGTTTCGCCTGATGCTGTCCCAGGCTTTTTTATCAATCCCACTGGTGTTTCCTGAGAGATACACCTCCTCTCCGATATCAATAAATTCATACTCCAGCCGGGCTCCTGCAGCTTTAATAATGTCCAGGGTGGCATCCATAATTTCAGGTCCTATCCCGTTACCTTTCGCTACTGTAATGGTTTGCATGTTCAAATTATATTTTAAATGAATAACCCCTATTTCTCCCTAATTGCATTTTACGCTAGGGCTAAAGCCCGGTTTTCAGGAGGTTAACAATCGTCCATTCCATTTGGTTTATCAACTTGGAAGTAAATTTTTTACAAGGTCTTTGCCCATTACATTTTTTTTCTATCTTTATAATGTATTAAGCGACATAAAAAACCCTTGAAGCGAACTACTTTTAATGGGATGATTTGTATTTCTATGAGATTTCTTAAGCTAATCACTATAATTCTCCTGCTAAGTATAAACATTAACGCGCAGGAACCTTCAATCCGGTTTCAGCATCTTACGCCTGAAAAAGGCCTCTCTCAGGGCCATGTGCTATGTATGATGCAGGACAGGACCGGATATATATGGATGGGCACATACTATGGATTAAACCGTTACGATGGCTATAATGTTAAATTGTTTTCCAAAGATCAGGATGATACCACATCCATTTTCAGTGACGTCATTTACTCTCTGTTCGAAGACAGGGATGGTTATATTTGGGCAGGCACTGTCTCAGGGCTTGAAAAATTCGATAAAACCACAGAAACCTTCAGTCATTACATCAGGTACATTTATATCCAGACCGTTACACAAGACAGTATGGGCAATATCTGGGTTGCAACAAATAATAATGGCATTTACAGGATTGAATACCAGACTGAAAAAATAATGCATTTTACAGCAGGGCAGGGAGAAAATGCCATCCTTACCTCCAACTCCATTAAGGATATCAGCCTTGATGCATCCAATCAGCTTTGGATCGCATCGGATGGTGGTGGATTAAGTTGTTTGGACACTGAGTCGCTTACCATAAAAAGATTTATGCATCAACCTGCAGATAAAAACAGCATTGCTACAAATAAGCTTTCTACCGTCTTTATTGATAATAAAAACAATGTCTGGACTGGATCTCCTTCCGGTGAATTGATACATTATAACCAATCAACGCAAAAATTTGAAAATCATAAGTTTATCCCAACTGGATTTGTAAACCAGTCGGTACATATCCGCGATATTTCGCAAGATACCGAAGGCAATATTCTGGTAGCTTCAATGGGGGCAGGATTGGCCATCTACAATCCGGAAACCAGAAAAAGCACCATCAACATACATAATATTTATGATCAGTATTCCCTGGCCTCCAACGAGGCTTATTCTCTTCTGGTTGATCGCACGGGTACTGTATTTGTAGGGACTTATGGGCGTGGATCTTCACGATACTCCCCTAATAATCAAAAATTTAAAACACATTATGTGCCAACGCTTGAGGGAGACAAAGGCGATATCAACTCATACACTGCATGTGTACAGGATACCAAAGGAAGATTAATCATCGGCTCGTATAATGGATTTTTTGTGTTTAATCAGGAAACATGGGAACATCAGCATTATTTGCCAGGCAACACTTATTCGGAGAATAAAATCCTTTCCATGGCCATGGCCCCAGATTCTTCCATTTGGATAGGTTCATTGAAAGGCCTGCACCACTATGATAAAAATCTCAACAAAATAGCTACCTACCATTTACTTGATGATGATCTCGAACATCCGATTTACTCCTTGTTTTTTGACGACAGAAACAATCTTTGGCTTGGACTTTTTGTAATTGAAGGGTTATTTAAAATACCGGAAAAGGAATGGAGAAGTAAAACATCTGCCCTACCGGAATATACCCGATACAGAACTGATGAAGGCGACAGCACTACCCTGTACGGCGATCAGATATGGACGATAAATCAGGACAGGGAAGGCAGGCTTTGGATAGGCACTAATTTAGGGATATGCACGTACAATTACGAAAAGGATAATTTCACACGATATGAAATAACCCCCCTTTCCAAAACCATAATTTTTGATGATGAAGGTGATATGTGGGTGGCTACGCGCGGCGAAGGCGTTGTATTTTATGACATGGAAACCGGCCACATTAAGAACTATACCGCCAGCGATGGCCTGAGCCAGAATTTTGTTTTTGGCGCCATCATTGATGGCAATGATAAATTGTGGTTTACAACAGAAGACGGCCTTTCAAAGTTTGACCCTGAAACTGAGGAGTTCAGGAATTACGATATTTTTGATGGCCTCCCAAACAACCGTTTTGATGACAGATCAGAGAAAAGGCTGCCCAACGGAGAAGTTTATATGGGTACATCCAGAGGTTTTATGGTTTTCCGGCCGGAAGCCATCAAGGATGATACCAGCCGGTCGGTTGTTGTACTTTCAAACCTAACGGTTTCAAACAAAAAAATTGAATACGACCATACCATGGGAGATAAAAACCAGTTAAATGCACCTATTGGACAGGCTAAGGAAATAAAAATCCTGCCTCATCAAAAAGATTTCTCCATCGAATTTGCTGCTTTACATTACAGTGCCACCCATAAAAACGAATATAAATACAAGCTTGAGGGTTTTGATGAGGAATGGATACATACCACGGCCAAAAACAGGACAGCAAGATATACCAACCTTGATGGCAATACCTATACGTTTAAAGTTAAAGCTACAAACGGAGATGGTGTTTGGTATGAAGAGCCGATAACCGTTTCGGTGATCGTACAGCCACCTTTTTACAATACGATGATTTTTAAAGCTTTTGTCATTGCCTTGTTTGTTTTGCTAACCTTCCTGTTCTTCAGAGAACGAATAGCCCGTCAGAAAAAACAAAACATCCGACTGGCAACCCTTGTCAATGAAAGAACATCTGAAATTAGTGAAAAGAACAAGCTGTTAAAGGAAACTGCTGACAACCTCCAGAAGACAAACACCCTGCTTGAGAAAAAACAAAAAGATATCGAAAAGCAAAAAGAGGAACTGGCAGAACAAAGAGACAAGTTAGCCCAGCTTAACGGGTTGAAAGACAAGCTTTTTTCCATCATCGCACACGACCTTACCAATCCTTTCAATACCATTATTGGTTTTTCTGAGCTTATGCTCATCAATCATAAAAAATATGATGATGAAAAACGCCTTTTCATCTCCAAAAACATCAACGATGCAGCACAAAATGCATACAGCCTGCTGCAAAACCTGCTTGACTGGTCGAGAAGCCAGACAGGAAGGATAGGCTACCATCCGGAAAAATTGCTGGCCCAGGATATCATTGCCACGGCCATTAATCAGGTGGAAAGTTTTGCAAAATCAAAGAACATTACAATCGAAATAGATGAACAATACCTGAATTCCATGCTCAATGTTGACAGAAACATGATGAGTACGGTGATTCGAAATCTTCTAAACAATGCCCTTAAATTCAGTCACAAAAATACCAGTGTACTCATAAGGGTATCCCGCTATGATGAAACGTTTGATCAAATATCCATTATAGATCACGGCATTGGAATGCCTCCGAATGTAAAGCATGGGCTTTTTAAAGTGGATAAAGACATCAGCCAAAAAGGCACCGCCGGCGAAAAGGGAACAGGTCTGGGGTTGTTAATCTGTAAGGAATTTGTGGAAACACATAATGGCAGGATCTGGGTTGAGAGCGAAGAAAATAAAGGCGCCACTTTTCATTTTACCGTGCCACGGGCAGGATAGCACCTTTGCCTGAAGTTTCTGGAATTTTATTTTCATGACCTGTGTATCACACAAAAACAATTGTATCTTTGCAAATTAACGATTTTGGCATAAAATGACACAGAATCCACAGGATGATATTTTGCATCCCTATCAGGATAAACAAAGACAGTTTGATTTACGTTACTTAAAAATGGCCAGAATATGGGCCCAAAATTCTTATTGCGTCAGACGACAAGTTGGCGCGCTTATTGTAAAAGAAAAAATGATCATTTCCGATGGATACAATGGCACACCGGCCGGTTTTGAAAATATTTGTGAAGATGAAAACAACAAAACCAAACCGTATGTGCTGCATGCTGAGGCGAATGCCATCACCAAAGTAGCCAAATCAAACAACAGCAGTGAAAATGCGACGTTATACGTCACCTGTTCGCCCTGCATGGAATGTTCGAAACTCATTATCCAATCGGGAATAAGACGCGTTGTTTATTTCGATGACTATCATAATTCCGATGGATTGTCGTTATTAAAAAGGGCCGGAATTGAATTGGTCCGAATAGATTTAACTGATTATGAAGAATAAAAACATTATAATCCTTTCTCCCATTGTAATTGCCCTGGCAATAATAGCCGGCGTATTTATTGGCATGAATTTCCACACCAAGCAACCCGCCAATAACCGGTTTATTATCTATCCAAGGGCGGATAAACTCAACAGTGTGTTAAACTTTGTTGAAGAAGATTATGTGGATACTGTTGATAAAGACGACCTGGTAGAAACAGCCATACCTCAAATTCTTAAGGAATTGGATCCGCATTCCATGTACATTCCGGCCAGCGACTTCAACAAGGTTAACGAACCCCTTGAAGGCAACTTTAGTGGCATCGGCGTGCAGTTTAACATGCAAAATGACACCGTTGCCATCATCAATACCACCCGGAAAGGCCCATCCGAAAAAGTGGGTATTCTGCCCGGCGACCGCATTATCACTGTTGACGGAGACACTGTTGCAGGTAAAGGCATGCCCAGTGATTCCATTGTAAGCAAACTTAAAGGGCCCCAGGGCACAGTAGTAACTGTTGGCATTGATCGGAGGGGTGAAAATGAACTGCTCTTTTTTGACATTACCCGGGATAGAATACCATTAACCAGCGTTGATGTATCGTATATGATTAATGATTCTGTGGGCTACATAAAAATCAGCCGGTTTTCGCGCACCACTTTTGATGAGTTTCTGGCTCACGGACAGTCCTTGCTTTCTCAGGGAATGAAAAAAATAATCTTAGACCTGCGTGATAACAATGGCGGATATATGGAGCAGGCTACTAACATTGCCGATCAGTTTCTGACAGAAGGCAAACTTATTGTTTATACACAGGGACGTTCACGGCCGCGATCCAGTGTTTATGCTACTTCCAATGGCATACTCCTGGACACGGAAGTTGTGGTTATTGTTAATGAATACTCTGCCTCGGCCAGCGAAATCGTGGCCGGCGCCATACAGGACAATGACAGAGGAACCATTGTCGGACGAAGAACTTTTGGAAAAGGCCTTGTGCAGGAACCCCGGATGTTTCGTGATGGATCTGCCATGCGGCTGACCGTTGCCCGGTATTATACACCTACAGGTAGAAGCATTCAAAAACCTTACGATAACGGCGCGGAAGATTATTACAACGACTTGCATAAACGATTTGCCCAGGGTGAATTTCTGGAACAAGACAGCATATATTTTGCTGACTCACTTAAATTTACCACTCCCAAAGGCAAAATAGTATATGGCGGTGGTGGCATTATGCCTGATGTTTTTGTACCTCTTGACACTACCGATGTTACAGATTATTACATCAGGGTGCGAAATAATAGTCTGATTTACCGTTATGCCTTCGATTACACCGATGGAAACAGGGAATTGCTTGCCGCATTTAATGATTACAAGGCATTGCAAAAATATCTGGAACAAAAAAACGTATACCGTGATTTTGTCCGTTATGCCTCTAACAAAGGCGTTCCTGCATCCGGGAAGGATATCCGGGAGTCAAAAGAAATCATCAATATCCAATTACAAGCCTACATCAGCAGGAATATCTTTGACAATGAAGGGTTTTATCCTATTATCAAAGACATTGATCATACCCTGCAGGAGGCTTTAAAAGCATTTGATTACGAACCGCTAACAGTACCATTGGAAGAGTTGGCTGAACAATAACCTTATTCCAGCTTATCGACGTTGAGTTTAAGAATGTTGGGATTACCCGCATTTTGGTAGACCTTCAGGTCGAAACCAACGCCGTCGAAAATGCCATACGTGAAGCTGTTAATCCAATCTCCAAGATTAATCATACGGGTTTTACCCAAAAAGGTGATGTCCATGGGAATGTGCCTGTGGCCAAAGACAAAATAATCAAAATGTTCCTGATTCTTCAATGTATCAATTACAAAACGGGGTTGGTATTCTTTGTCAACACCCTGGAATTCTTCAGGAATAATCCCTTTTGAGTAGCGGCTTTTTTTTGACCAGCCCAAACCAAACATCATTGAAAAATTGGGATGTAGCCTGGCAAAAAGCCATTGAAGCACCTTGTTTGTAAAGATACCTTTTAACAGTTTATATCCAATATCTCCTTTCCCTACTGCATCTCCATGCCCTATAAAAAACCGTTTCCCTTCCAGTTCACGGACAATATGCTTGCGATGCACGTCAACACCGGTTTCTTTTTCAAGGTAATCATATATCCAAATATCGTGGTTGCCGGTGAAAAAATGTACCGGAATTCCGTTATCGGTGAGATGTGCAATAGCCCCCAACACCCTGGTAAACCCGCGTGGAACGACATGTTTCCATTCATGCCAGAAATCAAAAATATCGCCACACAAAAAAACCTCCCTGGCATCTGAAGATATTTCCTTCAACCATGCTGCAAATAACTTTTCCCGTTCACGGCTTTGTTCCGGAGGATAAAGCCCCAGATGTACATCCGATGCAAAATAATACTTTCCCTTTTTATTCAAAACAGCTTTAATTCAATAAGTTATTTAGTTTGATTTCAAGCTTCCTGTTTGTTAAATCCTTTCCCAGTATATCCTGTTGTTGCCTGTCAATCAGATAAAAGGTTGGAAGCTCTTGAATGTTATAAAGCGCTGCTGCTTCAGAATTTGGGTAATCGAGCCCGCTGACATTGATCCAGGGTAGTTCATCAAAACGAATAGCCCTGGTCCAGGAATCAAAATCCGTATCCAGAGAAACCTGATAAATCTCCAGGCCCCGGGGATGGTATTTTTCATAAATGGATTTCAATCGAAGATTTTCGCGTGTGCTGGCTTCGCTGGCCGATGACCAGAAACTCAAAATCACAACTTTCCCTTTTAGTGAAGAAAGGCGTATGGTATCCCGCTCAGGATTAGGTAAAGCAATATCCGGAAGCGAAGGTTCAACTCCTTCAATCAGGTTGGAAACTTTCTGCTGTTGAACACGTTTTATCAAATCTTCTGTATTGTATTGTAATGCTTTAACATGCTTTGATTCCGGGTGAAATTTAGGTAGGGAATCCGAGAGGATTTTATAATACTGTACATCCCTGTTGCGGTTAAAAAGCAGCGTATTATCATCGACCTTTTGATACAGGGCAAATAAACCAGCCAGGTTATCATAAAAATTAAGGATGAATGCAATGTTGAATTTTCGCTGATTATCCACTGCCTCGCGGTATTGTTTGCTGATTGAATCCAACAGGGCCTTTTCCGCCCCTTTCATAAGCTCTTCATTATATACCGTTTCCAGTGAATCCATGAGAACACGGGTTTCATTCATCCTGTTATTCAATTTGCTGATTAAAACCGAACCATCCGATCCTTCAATGGAATATTGGGAAGGTAAGGCAGTATATTCAGCATTTAAAGATGCTTTTTCTCCAGGACTTAGGATTAAACTGATAACTTTCCCGCCTACCTTCAGCTGATAGAAATTATCTGTTTCGGCTTTCTGGCTGAATGTAAACTTTCCGGAAGGGCCGAGTTTTACGGAATCAATTGCAACTACTTTGTCAAGTTCTACCTCTTCAAAATAAAGCATCTTATCAGCAGCTCCATGAATGGTCCCCGAAATGCGGTACCTTTTGCCTCCGTTGCATCCTACCAGGCCAATGATAGCCATTACAATCCAAATTTTCCTCATGTATGTCAGTTTAATATATGTTTCGATGTCAGGAGCTTATGTAATCCCGGAAAAAAAATAAAAAATTATACAAAAGCCTTGCAATATAATCAATTAAATAATTCGTCCAACCGGTTCAATAATTGTTCACCCCGCAAATCAATAGCAATGACTTCCATATCTGCATTAATCAAAAAGTTGGATGGAATTTGTTGGACCCCATACACGCGTGCAGGATAAGAATCCCAATATGCCAAATCACTGACATGATGCCACTGTCCCAGGTTATCTTTTGCAATTGCAGTTGTCCACGCATCTTTTGTTTTATCTAAGGATACCTGGTATATTTCAAAGCCATTTTTGTTGTATTCTTCATATGCTTCAACAAGAACCGGACTTTCGTCACGACAGGGTGGACACCATGCAGCCCAAAAATCAATCAGAATGTATTTGGCATCAATGGATGAAAGCAGCAGGGTATCACCTTCCGGAGTTGGTAATCCTATCTCAGGGGCAATATCGCCCACCCCAACGCTCACTTTTTGCTTGTCAAGTTTTACCATAAACCGGTTCAGGGATTTCACAGCCTCTGATGAAGGATATTTTCTTGTAAGCACAGAATCCACAAGGGCAAAAACAACAAAATCATCCTGGGGATTAAGTACCGGGGTTTTGGGATCGATATACTGATAAAGAGCCATCAGACTGGCCATGGAACCAGGATTTTCACGGATAAACGATATTGTAAACTCCCGGTAATCTTCGATAATAGCTTTTCTTTTTTCATTCCTTTCCTCAATGACTGCCATTTTATCGTTGGCCGAAATAATCTTTTCGCGATACACATTGGCTAAATCATCAAGTTCATTCATGGCTTCGCGTTGTTCGGTTATCATTACGTAAATCAACTTGGAATCAAAAGAACCATCCAGGATATAATCCAGATGGAAATCATCATAAGTGGTCTTTATATGAATATCATCCCCAGGTGATACAACCAGGTAAATGGGTTCTTTTTCATCTAAATTCAACGTCATAAACTTAACCACATCAATATTCCCATCAAGTGAAAACTCACCGTTATCCCCAATTAACGTTGAATCCATCGTTATTACTTCACGGGTGGTTAATTCCTGAAGGGTGATGTATTTACCGGCTCCGTTTTTTACCCTTCCCTCTACTTGAAAATTAGCATCATCCCTGTCGCAGTTTACCAAAAAAATTAGCAGGGAAATGGTGAACAAATTAATATGCCCCTTGTTAAGGAATTTTACAACAGAACGCTCTTTAATATTTCTCATTAACCTTCTCATTTTATTGAAATAATAGTTATGCAAAAGTAGTTTATTCAAAATGTAAGTAAAAAATTATTATTTATTTATTCTTAATTAAGATTATATAACGAAAATAATCCGTAAATTAACATGTGGATATTCAATTTTTAAAATCGCATTTTATTAACTCTAAAAAAAATCCTGTGAATAATAAATCTTATGTCTCACCACACGGTTAAAGTAAAATATGAGCTACATAAATTTTAACAAATCCCAACTCATCAACCTGGAGTATTCTCTGGGTAAAGAGATTTTACGCTCAAACAGAGCAGGTTCTTATTCCTCGACCACCATTATTGGCTGCAACACACGAAAATATCATGGATTGCTTGTCAGTCCGATGCCCCATCTGGATGATGACAGGCATGTTTTATTGAGCTCCCTGGATGAAACCATCATTCAGAAGGATGCTGAATTCAACCTGGGAATTCATAAGTATGAAGGTGACAATTATACCCCAAAGGGTCATAAATACGTGCGTGACTTTGACCTTGACAATATACCCAGAACCCTTTACAGGGTTGGCAATGTGCAATTAACCAAAGAAAGCCTGTTGGTTGAAAAAGAAGAACAGGTGCTGGTAAAGTATACCCTACTCGATGCCCAGACCCCCGTTACAATGCTTTTCAGGCCTTTCCTGGCTTTCCGCAACATTCATTCACTAAGCCATTCAAACCTTCATATACACACCAAATTCAGGAAAGTGGAAAATGGCATTAAAATGCGGTTATACGACGGCTACCCTTACTTAAACATGCAATTTTCAAAAGCTGTGGAGTTTGTTCCTTTTCCGAACTGGTATTACAACATTGAATATCTCCGGGAACAAGAGCGGGGATATGAGTATAAAGAGGATTTATACGTGCCTGGGTATTTTGAAACGACCTTAAAAAAAGGAGAAAGCATCATTTTTTCTGCTTCGCTGAAAGAAGCTTCAACCCGGGGCCTCAAGCGGAAATTTTCCACCGAAACAGGTAAGCGCATTGAACGAAACTCCTTCAGAAAATGTCTGGAGAATGCTGCCGAACAGTTTTTTATTAAGTCAGAGAAAGGTACGGAGATTCTTGCCGGATTTCACTGGTTTGGCAGCCTGCGACGTGATACGTTTATCGCATTACCGGGATTAACCCTTTCAAGGCAGGACGAGCAGACGTTTAAAAATGTCATTGACACTATGCTGAAATACAAAAAAAACTGCCTGTTTCAGCGAACCGGAAGGGGTGAAGGAGCTGAGTTGCGAACCGCAGATAGCATGCTTTGGCTTATCTGGGCATTACAACAGTACGAGCAATATTTTAACAATGCTGCCGATATTTGGAAAAAATATGGAAGGTATATCAAACGCATCATTTCATGTTTTAAATCGGGTATGGTAAATCACCTTGAACTGCATGAAAACGGCCTCCTGCATATCAACCGCCGGAGCGATGCAATGACATGGATGGATAGCACCTTAAACGGAAAAGAAGTTGTCCCCCGGAATGGTTATGTTGTTGAGGTTAACGCTTTATGGTATAATGCCCTGAAATTTGCGCAATTTCTTGCCGAAAAAGCCGGTGAAAAAACTGCTGCCAAACCATGGGAAAAAATCACCCAACAAATTGAATCCTCCTTCAGTGGCATATTTTGGGATGATACAAAAAAATACCTGGCTGATTATACCCTGGATGGTTATAAAAACATGGATGTCCGGCCAAACCAAATTATAGCCATATCCCTGCACTATTCTCCCTTGTCGGCAGAGCAAAAAAAACAGGTACTTGATCTTGCCCGCAGAGAATTGTTAACACCACAGGGATTGCGAACACTGTCTCCTAAAAATCCTTATTATAAAGGAGTTTATTCAGGGGATATCAACTCACGGGATGCTGCTTACCACCAGGGAACAGCATGGCCATGGTTACTGCAGCATTATGCCGCAGCTTACCTGAATGTTTTCCGTGAAGGTGGATTGAATCATGTCAAAAGCCTGGTGGATGGATTTGAGGCTGAGATGACCAATAACGCCATTGGCACTATCTCTGAAATCTATGATGGCGATCCTCCGCATAACGGAAAGGGTGCTGTATCCTTTGCCAGCAGCGTGGGGGCCTTGCTACAGATTTTAGATATGATAGAAAAATTCGGTAAAAAGAAAGAACCAAATAATTCCAGGATGTAATGAAAGTATTAATGTTTGGATGGGAATTCCCTCCACATATTTCAGGTGGTTTGGGTACAGCATGTTACGGCTTGACAAAAGGAATGTCTAATTACAAAGATCTTGACATCCTGTTTGTAGTTCCAAAAATGTTTGGGGATGAGGATCAATCCGCTGTCAGACTACTTGGTGCCGAACACGTTAAGATCAATTATCAGAAAAGAAGCTATGAAGGGCTTCTGCGAAAAATAAATTTTCTTGAAGTTGAATCGAACATTGTTCCCTATACCTCCCCGGAAGAATTCTGGAAACTGGTATCAAAAGAGGAAAACCAAAATCGTGAGTTTATCAATATAAATCAGCAAGGTACTTTCAACTTTAGCGGTAAATACGGTCCTGATCTATTCCAGGAAATTGCCAACTATGCCATTGTAGCTTCTTCCATTGCTTATGAATATGAATTTGACATCATTCATGCCCACGACTGGTTGACTTTTCCGGCAGGCATTGCTGCAAAGGAACAATCAGGTAAACCCCTGGTTATCCATGTGCATGCCACTGATTTTGATCGAAGCGGTGGCAGTGTGAACCCGGGTGTTTTTGAAATAGAAAAGAAAGGCATGGAAGCCGCTGATAAAATCATTGCCGTGAGTAACCTCACGCGAAATACCATTATTGAACGTTATGGCATACCTGCTGAGAAAATTGAAACAATATACAATGCCGTAGAACCAATAAAACAAAAAGATGAATATTTTCTCAGAAAAGGTTTTGATGAGAAAATCGTCACATTTCTTGGCCGGATAACCATGCAGAAAGGACCGGAATACTTCATCGAAGCCGCCCACAGGGTATTAAAAGTTACGAAAAACGTACGATTTGTGATGGCCGGAAGTGGTGACATGATGGAACGAATGATTTCACGGGCTGCTGCCCTTGGTATTTCAAAGCATTTTCATTTCACAGGTTTTCTGTCTGGTGATGATGTCTACAAAATGTTTCACTTAAGCGACGTTTATGTGATGCCCAGCGTATCTGAACCCTTTGGCATTTCACCCCTGGAAGCCATGTTATCTAACGTTCCGGTAATTATCTCACATCAATCAGGTGTTTCAGAAATCCTCAGGTACGCCATGAAAGTAGATTTTTGGGACATTGATGGAATGGCTGAAGCCATATATTCCATTTTAAACTACAAAGGGTTATCAAACATTTTCAAAAAATACGGCAAAACTGAAGTTGAATCATTAAAATGGGAAAATGCGGGTTCGCGCGTGAGAGAATTATATTACCAGGTACAACGCGATACTGCCTAAGCCAATTAAACCAGTGTACACCTTAATTACATTATTTTAACATGAAGACAATTTGCCTTTATTTTCAAGTACATCAGCCTTTCAGACTAAGGCGATACCGATTTTTCGAAATTGGAAATGACCATTATTACTATGATGATTATTCCAATGAATCCATCATGCATAAAGTTGCCGATAAGTGTTATCTGCCGGCCAATAAAGTATTGTTATCGCTTATCCGCGAATATGGTGAAAAATTTAAGGTCGCCTTTTCAATCTCCGGCGTGGCCCTTGACCAATTTGAATTGTACACTCCGGATGTACTTAAAAGTTTTAAAGAACTGGCGGACACCGGTTGTGTTGAGTTTTTATCCGAAACTTATTCCCATTCCCTGGTATCCCTGAAAAATGAACAGGAGTTCAAGAATCAGGTAGAAAAACACAAAATGAAAATAAAGGAACTTTTTGGTCAGGAACCAACAGTCTTCCGGAATACTGAGCTGGTATATTCCGATGACATCGGCGCCATGGTCGCAAAAATGGGTTACCAGGCCATGCTTACCGAAGGAGCAAAACATATCCTTGGCTGGAAAAGCCCTAATTATCTGTATTGCAACACAATAAACCCTAAACTTAAAGTGCTGCTGAAAAATTTTAAGTTGTCAGATGATATCGCTTTCCGGTTTGGCAATAAAGAATGGTCAGAGTACCCCTTAACAGCCGAAAAGTATGTAAGCTGGCTTCAGGACATGAATAAAGATGAAGAAATCATCAATCTATTTATGGATTATGAAACCTTTGGCGAACATCAATGGGCCGATACAGGCATATTCAAATTTCTTGAGTCCTTTCCCAAGGTTGCATTATCAAAACGTAAATTTAGTTTTAGCACGCCTTCAGAAGTGGCTAAAAACCACCAACCGGTATCAGCAATACAAGCTCCGTATCCCGTTTCATGGGCTGATGCAGAACGTGACCTCACTGCCTGGCTGGGCAATGAGCTGCAGACCGATGCGTTTAATACCCTTTATGAACTCACAGAAAAAGTCAGCCAGTCAGATGATCCCACCATCCATCAGGACTGGGAATATCTCCAGTGTAGTGATCATTTTTATTATATGTGTACCAAATTTTTCTCTGATGGAGATGTACACAGCTATTTCAATCCCTACGACACACCTTATGATGCCTACATCAATTATATGAATATCCTGAATGATTTCATTATCCGCGTAAATGCCTCTGTTCCTGAAACCACTCAGGATAAAGAAGTTGCCCGTCTTTCAACGCTCATCAGGGAAAAAGACAAACAGCTTGAAAAATATGAAGCAGAAATTAAACGCCTGACAAAAAGAAAAACGCCGGTACGAAAAAAAGCAGCCCTTACAAAAGCTGCAGAAAGTTCAAAAAAATCAACATCAAAAAAAACAGCGCTAAAGTCAACAAAAGGTTCCAAGATTAAAGGAACAAAATAATCAAATAGCTTGTTATAATCATTTTGAAAGACATAAAACTGAAGATATATGGTCAATAAAAGAATAAATACTGATTTTTTATTTGAAACGAGTTGGGAAGTGTGTAACAGGTTTGGAGGAATCCATACCTCGGTATCCACCAAAGCCGAACAAATGGTTTCGCTTTATGGTGATAATTACATCCTTCTGGGACCTGATATCTTACGCGATGATTCCGAACACCCTGAATTTATTGAGGACCGGTCACTCTTCAGCCACTGGCAGAACCATGCAGCTGCAGAAGGACTGGGCATTAAGATTGGACGATGGAAGGTGCCCGGTGATCCCATTGTTATTCTGGTAAACTTTTCGGGTTATATCAATCAAAAGGACCCGATCTTTTCAAAATTCTGGGAACTCTACGGCCTGGATTCTCTTTCCGGACAATGGGATTATATAGAACCTGCCCTTTTTGGTTATGCTGTTGGTAAGGTAATTGAAAATTTTGTGGACTTTGTTCTCGATCCAAAGGAAAAAGCCGTTGCTCAGTTCCATGAATGGCTTACCGGAATGGGTGTGCTCTATCTGAAAGAATATAAACCCCGTGTAGCTACAGTATTTACAAATCATGCCACTGTGCTGGGCCGCACCATGGCCGTGAACAACAGAAAGCTGTATGCTGAACTTGAGACCATTGATCCTGATACAGAGGCAAAAAAATATAATGTATTATCAAAGTGTTCGCTCGAAAAGCTCTCAGCCCAATATGCCGATTGTTTTACATCCATCAGCAAAATTATTGCCCACGAAAGCGAAAAAGTATTGGATAAACATCCGGACATCATTACACCAAACGGATTAAACGAAAAAATAATGCCCTCTGTAGAAGTCTATGACTCCATGCGCAGGGAAAACCGGCAAAAACTCATCACTTTTGCCACGGAATTATTGGGGCATTCACTGGACGAAAACGTGTTCATGACGGCAACCAGTGGAAGGTACGAATACAAAAACAAAGGATTTGATTTATTTCTTAAAGCCTTGCGCGAGTTAAACGAAACCAAAACCGGGACACGTGAAATTCTGGCATGGATACTGGTACCGGCAAATCACTACGGCCCACGGAAAGATTTTAAAAAGAAGCTCGCCGGTGAACATCACGATGAAATTGACGCTCCCTTTGTCACCCATTATTTGCATTATGTGGAAAATGACCCCATCATAAAGCAAATCAAAAATTCAGGACTAACGAACGAATCCGGATCGAAAGTCAAACTAATATTTGTGCCGGCATTTCTTGACGGGCACGATGGTATCTTTGAGATGAAATATTTTGATTTTCTGGTGGCTCAGGATTTAACCATTTTCCCATCATATTACGAGCCATGGGGCTATACCGCGCACGAAAGCCTTGCGTTCAGAGTGCCATCACTTACCACTTCATTAGCAGGTTTTGGCCAATGGATAAAGGAACATGTGAAAGAGCCCGGAAAAGGATTAAAAATTCTTAACCGAACCGATGACAACGAACAGAAGGTAGTGGATGAAATCATTAACTATGTTAAAAACTTCATGCAAATCAATCCGGAGGAAATCCGTCAAATGGGTGCCGATGCCCTTGGCATGGCCCAAACGGCACTTTGGAAGGATTTACATGTTAATTACCTTGATGCCTGCGACATGGCCCTGAAAAAGGTAGAAGAAAGACACACCTACGCTGAACCTCCTAAAGCAACACCCACAAAGCGGCAGTATAAAATATCCCGTCCGGTGGTAAATTCGCCGCGCTGGAAAAGAATTACTGTGATATCCAACCTACCGGAAAAACTGAAAAAACTGGAAGATTTTTTGCATAACCTTTGGTGGACATGGGATTGCCAGGCACTGGAATTATTTGAGGAGATACACCCACAATTATGGCTTGATTGCGAACGAAATCCAATAAAAATGCTTGACATGGTGGATTTTGATCGCCTCAGAGAATTGGAATCAAACGAGGACTTTCTGCAGAAGCTTGATTCCGTTCATCAGCGTTATCAATCATACATGGCCGCTAATAACATGCAAAAACCACACATAGCCTACTTCAGCATGGAATTTGGATTGCACGATTCTCTGAAGATCTATTCCGGTGGATTGGGAATTCTGGCAGGTGATTATCTCAAAGAAGCCAGCGACAGCAGCATCAATATTGTTGCCATAGGCCTGCTTTACCGTTATGGCTATTTCAGACAGTTGTTATCCGTGCTGGGTGAACAAATTGTATCGTACGATCCGGAAGATTTTACAAAAATCCCGGTCCAACCAGTCAGGAATGAAAATGGTGAATTTAAAACCATCAGCATTGCCCTACCCGGAAGTAGACTTCATGCCCGCATCTGGAAGGTATGCATTGGACGGATCTCACTATACCTCCTTGATGCTGATTTTGATGCCAATCAGGAAGAAGACAGGATGATTACGCACCATCTTTACGGAGGCGACCATGAAAACCGGTTGAAACAGGAACTACTGCTTGGCATGGGTGGAATCAGGGCACTGCAGGCGTTGAATATCCAACCCGATTTATACCATAGCAATGAAGGACACTCAGCCTTCAGCGGACTGGAGAGATTGTATCATCTCATTAATGAAGAAAACCTGACCTTTTATGAAGCAAAAGAAATAGTCCGGGCTTCAACACTTTTTACAACACATACTCCGGTTCCTGCCGGACACGACGCTTTTACCGAAGACATGCTTCGGAAATACATTTCGCATTACCCGGGAAGATTGAAAATAAGCTGGGATGAACTCATGGCATTAGGTAAAGCCAATCCGGACGACCCCAGCGAAAAATTCAACATGAGCTTTCTGGCCACCCATCTTGCCCAGGAAGTGAATGGAGTAAGCCTCTTGCATGGACAGGTTACCCGTGAAATGTTTTCGAACCTGTTTAAAGGATACCTTACGGAAGAACTCTTCATTGGACACGTTACCAATGGAGTGCATTATCCTACATGGACAGCCAGGGAATTCCGCCAGCTTTACCGCCTCAACTTTGGCGATGATTTTGAATCCAATCAAACTAATTTGAAAAGCTGGAAAAAAATATATGAGGTGGACGATGACATCATTTGGGATACAAAAATGAAGCTGAAACAACGGCTCTTTAAGTATGTGAAACAACGTTTCAGAGACAACTGGTTAAAACTGCATGAAAACCCCAAACATGTTATTGAAATATTTGATAGCTTCCAGGAGAAAATACTTACCATTGGATTTGCACGGAGATTTGCAACTTACAAGCGCGCAAACCTGCTTTTTAATAATCCTGAACGACTGGCAGATATCATTAACAACGCTGACAGGCCTGTACAATTTATCTTCGCCGGTAAAGCGCACCCTCATGACAAAGCCGGACAGGATCTTATCAAAAACATTGTTACCCTGTCCAAACAACCGGACTTCATAGGTAAAATATTGTTTCTGCAAAATTACGACATGGAACTGGCCCGCAGGCTCGTACAGGGTGTTGATGTTTGGCTGAACACACCCACCCGGCCGCTGGAAGCATCTGGTACCAGTGGCGAAAAAGCAGTCATGAACGGAACCTTGCATTTCAGCGTGCTTGACGGATGGTGGGTAGAAGGATACCAGGAAGATGCCGGGTGGGCCCTTCCAAAAGAACGTACTTACGAGAAGCAGGAGTTCCAGGATAAACTGGATGCTGAGACAATTTATAACATTATCGAAAATGAAATTGCTGAAGCATATTATGACAGAGGAAAAGACGAGATCCCACATAAATGGGTTAGTTTTATGAAAAACTCCATTGCCAATGTGGCTCCCAAATTTACAACCACCCGGATGATACACGACTACAGGGATAAATTCTATACCAAGCTGTATGCACGCTCGCAAAAAGTTATGGAGAACGACTACCATGAAGCTAAAGTACTGGCCGAATGGAAAGCCCGCATCAGTAAATACTGGTATGATATTGAAGTAGTGGCAACGGACATCCTCAGCAAAAACTCAGAACATTATCAAATGGGTGTGGATTACAATGCTGAAGTGGTGATGAACCTGGGCCGGTTAAAACCCGATGAAATTGGTGTTGAACTGTTGATTACAGAAAATTTCTACAATCTGATACAACGCCATGAATTTAATCCGGTACGAAGTGAAGGTAATAAAACATATTACCAGACAAGGATTAGTCCGAATAAACCAGGTACATTTAATTATGGATTACGAATTTATCCGAAAAATGGATTGATGCCACACCGGCAGGATTTTGGATATTTGCGGTGGATATAAACCTGAATTCGGAATAATACCAAAAAAACCCCGGGCATACGTACCGGGGTTTTTTATCTTGTCAATGCCGGCAGGACTAATATGCCAATGGCCTGATAAAAAAGAACCAACTAATCCCCGAAAAACCGGAGAAATCCACCAGCAAGCACATGCCATCGGTAGGCCGGATGGTTGCTCAATCGTAAAAAATATACCAGCCGTTTAAACCTTCGTATGAATGTTTCATTGATTGGATTCATTACGGCATGAATTACCGGGGTTACTAACCGGTATGATTTGTTGTATAAGGACTGGTTTTGAGGAATGAAACCAGGAACCTCAAGCTGGTAAAAAAGCTTAAGCAACCGGATGGTTAAATACAGATGAACCAACAAATCTGTTGATGCGGCATGATGTTGCATCATATCCCAGTCTTTGATTCTTCCGGAACGGATAAAAACTGCAATATCATGCAACCAAAACAACCTGAAATACTGATGGAAAGTACCATGCGCCACCAAATACAGAAAATGCCAGGCATCGGGTAAGGTAAGCACTTCATTACCCCTGAAATTGTATTTTACCGGTTTAGGGCATTTTGCTGCAAACAGGCCGTTAAAATATTTGTTAAAAAAGTAACGATGATGCACCTCAAGCTGAACAGGCTGGGTGGCATGTTTAAAAAGCCAGTCCTTGTGGCTATAATTCCTGATGCTGATTGATTGTCTGGTAGTTTTTCCGGTAAATTTATAATCAAGGCAATCCAATAACCTTCCCACCTGATCTAGATACCTGGTAGAGGTATATGCATCTAGGTCAACAGACTGACGGACGCTGTTCTCCCCAAAAAGCTTATGCGCAAGTACAGGTCCCTTAAGAAAAAACAGAGGAATGTTCCTTGTCCCTGCGGCATGAGATATTTTTATCATTTCACCGCTCAAGAGCAAGGATTTTCGCGAGAAACGGGCATAGCTGTTCTTTAATGCAGAAAAAAGTGGCGCTTTCTCAACCTCTTTGTCTGACTTATCTGTTCCCAGGTAAAACGCCGGGATCATCCGGTGCCGGGCAAGCAACTCAATAAATGAACCGGCTTCCAATTTTAAAAAATATGATTGACAAAGCATTTTGTCAGACACGAGAGCAGGGAGGGATGCAAAAAAGAAACGGGCTTCTTGTGTATGTATGCAGGATGATATTTTATGATGAATTTCCATCAATCCGTCCATATAAAGATCTATGTGTTAATTTCCGGGTAAAGCCACACAGCCGACTCATCCCGGCATTCATCCAGTAAAACAGAAACTTTTTTGTTTGTTTCGGGATGTATAAAATCAGGTGCAATATCGGCCAGGGGGACCAATACAAACCTGCGAAACTGAAGTTGTGGGTGCGGAACAATCAGGTGCTGACTGTGAATCACCTCTGAACCATAAAACAGGATATCAATATCCAGCGGCCGCGGTTCATAATTGCCCACAGAGGATTTAGTTCTGCCTGCCTGCTGCTCAATTGCTTTTGATGTGTGCATCAATTCTTCTGCAGGCTTCTCTGTTTTCAGCCGTATCACCTGGTTCAGGAAATTTTGCCCGGCTTTAAAGCCCCAGGGTTCGGTTTCATACCTTGGAGAAACCTCAAGCACCTGAAAGCCGGATGCAGCCAGACTGCTAATGGCAAAATCAAGATGGTTTTGCCTGTCGCCCATATTACTCCCCAACGATAAAAATACATTTTCCATGATAAATTAGATTATTTCCCCTTGACTGTTTTTTGTAATCCATTATTTTTTATATTTTTATCGGTTTAACAATAATAGTGTAAATACAAAACAAACCAAAATTATAATCAAATGAAAAGTTTTTTTAAATACACCCTTGCCACTATAGTGGGAATTTTTTTGGCATCAATCCTGATGTTTTTCTTTAGCATGCTTATCATAAATTCCATTGTAGCCATGCAGGAAAAGCCCACCGAACTTAAACCCAATTCAGTATTGAGCCTTGAACTTCGCAATGAGATACTTGACAGAACAGTTGAAGATCCCATTGCTAATTTTGACCCCATTACCTTTGAAACAGAAAAAAAAATCGGGTTGAACAGCTTGTTGGAGAACATTGATAAAGCAGCAGACAATGCAATGATTGACGGCATTTATCTTAACCTCTCCGATATTCAAGCCCCCTGGGCTACGGTACAGGAAATCCGGAATGCCCTGGCTGATTTTAAATTAAGCGGGAAATTTGTATATGCCTACAGTGAATATCTTACTCAAAAAGCCTATTACCTGGCATCGGTAGCCGATGAAGTATATATGAACCCAGAGGGGATGATGGAATGGACCGGGTTAAGGTCGGAAGTCCTGTATTTCAAAAATGCCCTTGATAAGCTGGGTATTGATGCTACCGTGGTTAGGCACGGGAAATTTAAAAGCGCTGCCGAACCCTTTATAAGCGATAATATGAGTGTTGAGAATGAAGAACAAATTGAATTATTTCTAAATTCTCTCTGGGAAAACATCCTCACCTCCATAGCTGAGAACAGGGCACTTGAATCTTCCAAACTTGATGCCCTTGCCGGTGACTTAAGCATTGTTAAAGATATTAATAATGCCGTTGAGGAGGGACTCATTGATGGCGTGAAATACTACGACGAAGTGCTTGAAGATCTCAAAGAACTCACCGGCAGCAAGGATGTAAAATCCATACGGAAAGTGACTTATGCTGCCATGCAAAAAGTTCCGAAAAACCGGGAGTTCAAAGGCCTGGCAAAAGAAAAAATTGCAGTAGTTTATGCTCAGGGAAACATTGTTCCAGGAGAAGCTCAGGAAGGATTTATTGGCTCGGAACGCATAAGTAAAGCTATCCGTGAAGCCCGCCTGGACTCCACTATCAAGGCCATTGTTTTCCGCATTAACTCAGGTGGTGGTAGCGCCCTTGCTTCAGAAGTTATCTGGCGAGAGCTTAAACTGGCCTCTGAGGAAAAACCGGTAATCGCCTCCATGGGAGATTATGCTGCTTCAGGGGGATATTATGCCATTACTCATGCTGACAAAATCATAGCCAGCCCAAATACCATTACCGGATCCATTGGGGTGTTTGCCTTACTGCCAAACGGACGTGAACTGATGAACGAAAAACTGGGCATCAACGTAGAGGTAGTGCGTACAAATCCTTCTGCGGATTTTGCCAGCATTTTCCGGCCACTTAGCCGAAGCGAACAGGAAGCGGTAAAGCATCAGATTGAAAGCATTTACAGCACATTTATAAATCATGTGGCTGAAGGTCGTGAATTAACCGTGGAATATGTTGATTCCATAGCTCAGGGAAGGGTTTGGGATGCAGTCCATGCCAAAGAACTGGGCCTGGTGGATGAACTCGGCGGTCTGGAAAGAGCAATTGAACTGGCAGTTGAAGCCTCTGGTTTAGAACAATACCGGATTGTAGACCTGCCAAAACTTGAAGACCCATTTGAACTTCTCATTAAACGGCTTTCTGGTGAAGTAAAAACAAGGCAATTAAAAAATCACCTGGGTACGCTTTATCCATATATTGAACAGTTGAAATTGCTTACTGAAAGCCAAAATGTTCAGGCACGCATGCCTTTTGTAATGGATATTTATTAATAATAGCATGCGTTTTTAAATAAAGGTACAGTAACATTTATCTTTTACGTTAGGAAGTAATTTTTTCCAGAGATGATACAGGCGGTTTCCATGAAATCCTGAAATTTTTCTTTGGAATTAAATATATTTAGTATCTTTTGGCCGAATTGATATGCCTGTTTTGATATGCCTGGAAAATTACCACCTGTTTTACGCGTATTGTTACTGTATCCATTGTCTGTTCTGTATGGAATCGGCGTGTCACTCCGAAACCGGCTTTTTGATTTTAAAATTCTGAAATCACGGACTTTTTCAATATCCATAATCTGCGTTGGAAACATTACCGTTGGTGGAACCGGTAAAACGCCTCATGTAGAATACATCATTGATTTTTTAAAAGACGAATTTTCGATTGCTACGCTAAGCCGGGGTTATAAACGTAAAACCCGCGATTTCAGAATTGTTACAGCAAAGAGTAAAACTGAAGAAGTTGGCGATGAGCCGCTTCAAATTAAGAAAAAATATAACGACATTACCGTTGCAGTTGATCGCAACAGGGTACATGGTATAGAACAGCTTATTGAAAAAGTAAAAGACCTGAATCTGGTCCTCCTGGACGACGGGTTTCAACACCGTTATGTAAAACCCGGATTATCCATTTTGCTGGTGGATTACAACCGGATGATTACCCATGATCATTTACTGCCCTATGGTAGGTTGCGGGAAAAAAAATCGGCCAAAAGACGTGCCAACATCATCATTGTTACCAAATGTCCGGGTGGTATGAAGCCCATAGAACAGCGGCTCTTACACAAGGAGCTAAGCCCTTTTCCTTATCAGAATCTTTTTTATACCACGCTACGCTATGATGATCCCGCACCTGTTTTTGGTGCAGGAAATAAAAAAATATCAGCACGGAATCTGTTAAAAGAAAAAAAACCGGCCATTGCTTTATGTGGTATTGCCAATCCGGAGCCATTTATCAATCATATTAAAAGCTTATCAAATCCTGTCATACAGAAAATTTTGCCCGATCATTATAGTTATACTAACAAAGATATTCAGGGTTTAAAACGCCTGCTGGAAACCACCGATCCGGAAGCCTTGATTTTTACAACTGAAAAAGATGCCATGCACTTGCGGGAATTGGAAAATATGCCAACAGCAATAAAAAAGCGGATGTATTATATTCCTGTTAAAATTGATTTCTTAAACCAGGATACTGAAAAATTTAAAAAAATTCTCTACAAATATGTTAGGCAAAATAAACGAAGCGGTTTCATACATCCGTCATAAAACTGATTTTAAACCAATTACAGGCATTATTCTTGGTTCGGGCCTGAACACTTTTGCACAAGAAATACGCATGGAAAAAAACCTGCCTTATGAAAGCATCCCAAACTTTCCGGTTGCCACTGTGCAGGGCCATCACGGGAACCTCGTTTTCGGATATATCAACGACCACCCGGTGGTAGTCATGGAAGGCAGGTTTCATTATTATGAAGGGTATGCCATGGAGGAGGTGATTTTTCCCATCAGGGTAATGAAATTGCTGGGTGCTTCCAGGCTGTTCGTCACCAATGCCTGTGGAGGATTAAATCCAGAATATGAAGTGGGTGATATGATGGTTATTGAGGATCATATTAACCTGATGCCAAATCCGCTAATCGGAATGCATCACCCGGAATTTGGGGAGCGGTTCCCCGACATGAGCGACACCTATAATAAGGAAATGATTGAGCAGGCCCTGGCCGTTGCAAGAAAAGAAAATTTCACCCTCCACAGAGGCTGCTATATCGGCTTAACAGGCCCTACCCTGGAAACCCCGGCAGAGTATAAATACCTCAGAATTATTGGTGGGGATGTAGTAGGTATGTCAACCGTACCAGAGATCATTGCTGCCCATCAAATGGGAATGCAGTGTTTTGCTGTTTCTGTAATCACTGACCTGGGCGTGCCTGGAAAAATTGAAAAGACTACCCATCAGGATGTGCTGGCTGCTGCTCAAAAGGCTGAACCCAGGCTGGCTGTCATCCTGAAAAAGATCCTCACATAAAATCATTACTTTTGCTGGCCATCATCGGCTTTTTCCTGGTTGCTCCACAGTCTGTAATGCTTGCAGTTGTTCATGAGCCCGACACCGAACACCTGCCCTTTGTAAACGGGGTATATATGACTGATAATTTTGTCATTAGCTCAATATCCTCGTGCTGGTAGGATGGGTATCTGATCACATCGGACTGATGACCACTTTTATAATTGTGGCAATCCTCGCCTTTGGCTCTGTGTTTTTTGTTATGAAGTTAAAAACAAAACGGCTTCCATAAAAAAAGAGGACGACCTAAAAGTAATTTCACCTTTAATTCGCCCTCCTAAAATAAATTCTGGTGCAAGCTTTTATTTATTCAGAATAATCTGCTTTGTTTGAATGGCATCCCCTGAAATTACTTTTAGAATATACATGCCATTATCAAACTTGCTGATATCCATCTTCCCTTGCATTCCATCTTCCGGAAAGAGTTTTTTGCTCATTAACAGGGTTCCATTAATGGACAACAGATGCACCTCCATTTTTTCCAACCCATTATTGAGCTTAATATTCAGCTCCCCTTTAGACGGATTAGGAAATATCTCAAGAAATGCATTCTCAGAATGAGGCATAGATGAAGTGA
>CAZZBU010000032.1:22754-30706 GCA_964652315.1 uncultured Bacteroidales bacterium | reverse complement strand
TAGAATAGCTTACCACGAATTGCTCAGGTATGAAATTATTACTTGAGCACTTTCTTAACTGTTTCCAGCTTCCCGTCATTGGGTGCAGGTGCAAGGTGCAGAATATGGCTTATCAGGTTATAAATATGCACATTTTCGAAGGTTGGATGGAGATATGCTTCCTTAAAAGCAGGCCCCATGGCATAAAAAATCCCGTGCATATCCTTGAAATCATTGTCGTAACCATGATCGCCATTGGAAAGCCTTGATTTATGATTAAACCTTACCTGCCAGCCATTGTCAGCCACAAGCACATAATCTTCAATGCGATCATGATTGGTGCCATAATGCCATTTGGATGGTAATGAGTCTTTATGCCAAACCGTAGCATGTTCCATTGCCTGAAAAGCAATCCGGGCTGAGTCTTCATACTCAGGCAGGGGCTGGAAAAAGTAAACCGGGTTATATCCTTCTATGCGTTCAAACCAATCCGGATGAATATAATCCGAAAGATAAATAACACGGCTGCTATCCAAAGCAGTCATGCCATGATCAGAAACCAGAATAAAATTTAGGTTATCTGCAATGGAAAGTTGCCTGCTTTTTTCAAGAAAAACACCAACCAGGCTGTCAAGATAAATAATCTTTTCTTTCATTGTGGTTGCTTCAGGGCCTTCATGGTGTCCCATGCCATCAGGTTCACTATTATAGAATAGTACCAACTGCGGCCTTTTTTCTTCAGGTAGTTTCAGCCATGAAATTACCGAATCAATGCTTTGAGCAAAAGGGAAATCGTGATCATATTTTTTCCAATAAGTAGGGTGGATATCCTGAATGGGCGCTTCCGAACCAACCCAAAAATAAGATGCGGCTGTCAGGCCTTGCTTTTCAGCTGTAACCCAGATGGGTTCACCACCATAGAAATAACCGTCTTCAACGGCCTCACGATCAGACAGGCGGTATTTTCTTCCGCTGGTTTTATCATAAAAACTATTGGCCACGATTCCATGATGATCAGGATACAATCCGGTTGCAATAGAATAATGGTTTGGAAATGTTTTTGTCGGAAAACTGGGTTTTAATGATGCTGCTTTTACGCCATGTTCCGCCAAATAATCAAAATTGGGTGTGGCAACACTGTCCGTGTAATCCCATCGGAATCCATCCAGGGATAGCATCACAACATAGGGTTTATCCTGGTCAGGGGTGCAACTTGTAAGTAACACCAAAAACAGAAAAGGACAAAAAAATAATCTTAGAAGTTTCTTCATTTTTACTGATTCGTTTTTCAAAAATAAAGTAAACCTTCCGGATTCATCAAAACCCGGAAGGTATTACCAACCTTTACCTAACTACTGACTATGTTAAAAAATATAGCGTACTCCAAGCTGCATATACCAACGGGAGCTGTTTACTCCAGAATCATCAATTGACCATGGATCGCTTTCCGGATCATTAAATTCAAAGGTTGGAGTAGTTCCATCCTCCTGATATCCTTCAAAGGAAATCAGTTGATAATTTCCATAAGGCACGTAGTAAACCCTGCCCCAATCCGGGTTTAACAAATTTCCAAGGTTGAAAATATCTACAGTTAACTGCAGCGTCTGCCTTCTGTCCAGGGCATTAACAAAGAGGTCCTGACTGAATTTAAAATCAAATACATTGGCCCAGGGAGCGCGGGCACCGTTTCTTTCGGCATACTCACCACGGCGTTCTTTCAGGTAATCGTCATTTTTAATGTAAGCATCCAAAGCAGCCCACTGTTCTGCGGCTGTGCTTTGGTCGGCAAATACGATTTCACCCTGATTCTCCGGTACGTAGACTAGATCAGCTGCATAATATTCATTATTTCCATTAAGGTATCCATTATAAGTATATGAATACCGTCTACCTGACTGCCCGTTATAAAACAGTGAAAATGTTGATTTTAAGTGGTTAATGAATTCCTTTGAATAAGATACATAACCCACAACCCTGTGGCCCAGGTCAAAATCGGAATACGATAAATCAAGGTTATTCAGACCGTTTATGTTCTCCATATACAGCCATTGCGATGAATTTTGTGAAGAAGTAGCATCGTTTAAGGCCATAGCACGTCCGAAAGTATAAGCAATGCTTGTATTAAACCCATTCTGGAACGGACGCTGCAACTGAGCTGTGATGTTATATGTATACCCTTCATTTGTATTTGTTCCCAGCATTATCCGGGTATAAGCATTATCTATCCGATCGTTACTGTATAAGGGGCGATCATCATTTCCAACTCCTGTAAGATACCCAACCGGATCAGGATCCACGTTCACATTATAATAATTCATGTTGTTGAGCGTTTTGGTGTAGATGAATTCCAGGGTACCAATAAGCCCTGCCGGCAAACGTTGATCAAGTCCCAAACTGGTACGAAAAACCTGCGGAAACTTAAAATCTTCCGTAAAGAGGTCAACCTGACCGCCATAAGGAGTTTCTTCCAGGCCGAAATAGCTATTGTCATACTGATCGTTCCAATCGCTGTTAAACGGAATATCCGGTGTAGCTCCGCTCCAGTAAGGACGTTGCTGATATACTCCGCCAATGGCAACACCATTATTGTTATAAGCAGCCCCCGGCCAAACCAGCGGTATGCGTGAGGTGAAAATACCTAAACCACCGCGAATTTGTGTGTTTTCCTCACCATCCACATTCCAGTTAAATCCGACTCGTGGTGAAAGAAGTACCTGAGGTTTCGGCATCTGTCCGGCTTTAGCTCCTTCCAGGTCCCAACCTGCTGCTTCAATAGCTGGCAGCGTCTCATCATTAAAATGTTCGTCAACCATAGGATCTGTAATAAATAAGGGAATGTCAGCACGGATACCAAAGGTAATTTTGAAGTTCGACTGAACCTGCCACTCATCCTGGGCATAAAAACCCAATTGAGCCATATCAAAATCAGCAGCAGCAGCTGAACCATCACCAGTAATATCGTCAACCAGGGAATATCCTCTTTCATACTGATAAGCAATACCATCCATAAAATCATCCATGTTGCGGAAACGATATTCGCCAAAGTTTTTACGGATAAAAAGGTTATAAGCGCTGGTAAGCTCATGGTTCATACCAAAAGTAAAGGTGTGGGCCCCACTGTAAACCTGGAAGTTATCTGTAATAGTGAATATATTTTGGTTCAGTTCATTAGCCGTTGAATAAGGTTCAGAACCAAAGTAAATGGTACCATTTCCATCATAAATAGTCACTGCCGGAAAATTATCCCCCAGGGGATCACGATCGTCACGAACAAAAGTTGAGCTAAAAATTAAACTGTTCGAAAAGTTATCCCAGTTGGATTTAAACTCCAGGGAAGTGGTATTTGTTGTACTAGGAAAATACATATAATTATTGGAAAAACCCAGCGAACGGTAGGATGAAGAATTTGCATCTGTAAGAATGCTTTTGGTGTAACTGTGGCGTAGCATCAATTTATGTGTTTCATTGATGTTCCAGTCAATACGGCCAAAAAACTTTGTCGATTCCAGGGATTTTGACTTATCTTCATAGGCACCAGGCGCATAATCATATTGTGTATTTAAAGTACTAATGAGCGAATTAACCGTGCTTTGGTCAGAATCACCCTCATAATTTGAAAAGTTAAATGGCAAAGGAGTTTCCTCAAGCATGCGTTCAAAATTCACAAAATAAAACACTTTGTTTTGTACGATAGCTCCTCCAAGACTTGCACCTGCAGTGTACCGGGTAAAAGGGGCTAGTTTTTCACGCTCATCTTCAGCATCATCAGTTGGTGTTTTTCCGGCCATATTTTCATTTCTGAAAAGGTAATATGCCGTACCATACGTCTGGTTGCGCCCACTTTTAGTTACCGCATTAAGGCTTGCACCGGCAAAGCCACTTTGACGCACATCATAAGGGGCAAGGGCAATCTGGATCTGATCAATCACATCCATACTATATGGCGAAGCACCGGTTTGACCACCATTGGTACCGGAAGCTGCCAGTCCGTATGCATCATTGTTTAATGCACCATCAATGCTAATGGCATTATACCTGTTATTGATACCGGCAATGGTGACAAATCCTTCATCACCAACAGAAGCCTGAGGTGTAAGCCGGATAAAATCCGTGAAATCCCTGTTAACTGTTGGCAAAGTGTTAATCGCATCGCTGTGTACCACCGTTTCAGCGCCTGTACGGTTTCCATCAATTACATTGTGCCGTTTCACCTGATATCCAACTATCTCGGCTTCATCAAGGGCTGTGGCACTTTCCTTGAGGGATTGGTTCATAGTGTAGGTCTGGCCAAGATTAAGATACACATCTTCGGTTTCATAGGTGTCAAAGCCTACAAAGGAGATTGAAACACGATAAGGGCCGCCCACATTCATATTCGGCAACCGGAAATACCCATTTGCTTCTGTAATGGCGGCAAACTGACTACCAGTGGGAACATGAACCGCAACAATATTTGCTCCGGGTAAAGGCCCTCCACTGTCATCCAGAATCCTTCCGCTGATTCCGGAAGTAGTCGTTCCCTGAGCTTGTAAAAATTGTGTTGATACCGAACTTATCCATATCAACACAATAAGCACTTGAATAATTAATTTTAATAGCTTCATCATTTTGATTTACGTTAAAAATAGGTTATGAATAAAAACGCATCAAAAATAGGAAGCACCCTCATGATGGTATGCATAAAACGGTATAAGTAATCGTTAAAATTAAGGTTCAGGCTTAAAGTTTAGATAATAATTCCTGGTAAAAGATGTGTGTTGACATTCAATGCTTTATCTTTCAAAACAATAAAAGAATAAGGTTAATTTCAGGTTGGTGTTAGCTTATTTTAAGGTTGAATTAAGCGTAATGAAATGTATTCTTGAAAGAGCTAAAACCCACTCAAAAGTTCTATTGGATTTCGAATTAATTTCACTTCCATGAATTGCGTTAAATCATATTCAACTTGTGGTGCATAAATAATCCCGGGTATCAGGAGCGTTTCTGATTCAACCTGCCCGTTTTTTTACTTCTTAGTTCCGGGTACAAAAGAACAACACAAGCATAAAAGTAAAAATTTACTTTATTTTTTACATAAATGTTCCATCTCCAAAACATAGTATCTTGTAACTATCAAATATTAAGTGGATTATGATAACTGGCATTGTTTTTATAATCATTTGGGTGTATTCAGAAATTAGTTTGAATGAAGATTGGAAATGGAACATACACAGCAGGGAAAAACTTGAATATTTAAATGTTGTTGGTTGCATTCTCGATTCAAAAACAAGTAAGATATGAAACTAAGTGCCCGTAACAATTTAAAAGGAACAATCAAGTCAATTGAGGAAGGACTTATCACATCGAAAGTAGTCATTGACCTGGGCAATGGAAATGAAATTGTATCCATAATTTCTAAAGATGCCATTGCCGACTTACAACTTGATGTTTTCACCATAAAAAAAGCGAAGT
Organism: uncultured Bacteroidales bacterium; assembly: GCA_964652315.1. Taxonomy (GTDB): domain Bacteria; phylum Bacteroidota; class Bacteroidia; order Bacteroidales; family JAAAOM01; genus CAZZBU01. The sequence goes on along the minus strand of CAZZBU010000032.1, from coordinate 25,276 downwards.
ACAATTTCAAATAAATATCTGGTAATCTCTGATTAAACAGCCTGTAACAGGCGAAAAAACACTTAAAAATAAATCAACATGAATGTCAATCAAATTTTCAGGGACCTGGCTGCTTCAATATTATTTGCAACATTCCTCTTTTCCTGCAATACAGAAAAACCAAAAACAGTACGGACAGAGAATCCAGAAACCCTTCAGCCCATTATGGTTTATTCTGCAGCAAGTTTAACAGATGTGCTTTCTGAGCTAATCGATTCATTCGAATCACAGCATCCTGTGGAAATAAAAACCAACATGGCCTCGAGCGGAACACTTGCACGCCAGATCGAACAAGGGGGTGAACCTGATGTGTACATATCAGCAAACAAAGGCTGGGCAAATTACGTCGACAGTCTCAGGGGTTTTTTTTCAGGAACTAAAACTGTACTTGCCAAGAACGAATTAGTGCTCATTGCACCTAAAAACAGCCCATTGCAAGAAGCGGACATTGACAGTACTTTCAATTTGGTTTCAGCCCTTGGCAAAAGCCGGTTATCCATAGGAGACCCGGCCCACGTACCAGCAGGGAAATATGCCGGGCAATCACTCCAACATTACGGATGGTATGATGTGCTGAAAGGAAAGGCGCTTCCGGCCAAGGATGTGCGTTCAGCCTTAATGGTGGTAGAAATGGAAGAAGCACCCCTGGGCATTGTTTTTCATACAGATGCGAAAAAATCCAATAGAATCAAAATCCTTCATACTTTTCCTGACACATCCCATGAAACTATTGAATATGTAGGGGGAGTTTGCAAGGACAATGTTTTTGCGAAAATCTTTTTTGAATACCTGAACGCTGATGCTTCGGAGGCTATTTGGACAAAACATGGATTTAAAAAATAATGAAACACCGCTTGTTTATGACTGAATTATTTGGGTTAAGCGTTTCAGAAATCCAGGCGATACGTTTATCGATAGAAGTAGCTGTGTATTGTACCATTATTTCCATCCCCCCGGCACTGGTTATAGGGTTTATAATGGCAAGGTACAATTTTTTTGGTAAGCCGGTTGTAGAAAGCATCTTGCATATACCCCTGGTGATGCCTCCGGTAGCTACCGGTTACTTATTGCTTTTGTTGTTGGGTTCCAAAAGCCTGATTGGGCAATGGCTGTTCAATGCCTTTGGAATTAAACTGGCCTTTTCCTTTCAGGCAGCGGTTATTGCATCGGCATTCGTGTCGTTTCCACTAATCGTTCGCTCAGTGCGCACTTCCATTGAAATGGTAGACACCGGCCTGGAGGAAGCTTCACGCATTCTGGGAGCAGGCAGATTAAAAACATTCTTACGGATAACATTACCCCTGGCACTTCCGGGAGTTGTATCCGGGGCCATTTTAGTATTTGCCCGTTCTTTAGGAGAATTTGGAGCTACCATAACCTTTGCCGGAAATATTGAAAGCGAAACTCAAACACTTCCCCTTGCCATCTTTGCCAACATGCAGGTACCGGGAATGGAACAAGCTACATTAAGGCTGGTAATTATTTCCATTCTTATCTCATTTATTGCCATGGCACTTTCGGAATGGTATCTGAAAAAAATGAAACATCAATAAAGAATTGCGTTATGACGACAGTTGATTTCATACTACCCCGTAAAAACTTTAACATTCAGGTACAGGAATCCTTTTCGGGTGGGATAACAGGGATTTTCGGGCCAAGCGGTTCAGGCAAAACCTCGTTATTGCATTCTATTTCCGGCATTACCAGGCCGGCTTCAGGAAGCATCACAATAGAAGGCAGGGTGGTGTTCGATGCAAAAAAAAAGATACACCTTTCCCCTGAAAAGCGAAACATTGGATATGTTTTTCAGGAAGGCAGGCTATTCCCACACTTGAATGTAGAAAGAAATTTAATTTATGGATTGAAAAAACACCGGAAATCAAAAATTCCATTGAGTGATGTCGTTAATCTGTTAAACCTAAAACATCTGTTAAAAAACAAACCATCGCAAATTTCAGGTGGTGAGCGCCAACGGACAGCCTTGGGCCGGGCTTTGCTTTCTTCGCCTGACATCCTTTTGCTTGACGAGCCCTTTTCAGCAGTGGACAGCAGCTTACGTAACCAGATTATCCCATTTATAGTGCACATCCACCATAAAGTAAACATTCCAATACTGGTGGTGAGTCATGACTTACCAGATATCCTTAAACTCACAAATAGGCTGCTGGTTATCAGGGATGGCCAATCTCTGGGGCATGGTGAATATTATGACTTGTTGAAAAATCACAAAACTGCCACAATATTCAGAAATGGTGCTTTGATTAACCTTGATGAAATGATGGTTTCCGCCAATACCGAAGAAAGCGGACTTAACCGGCTTGAATATTTAAAACGAAATCATCGGGTGTGTGGAGCTAAGGGGAGTCGAACCCCTGACCTCTTGACTGCCAGTCAAGCACTCTAGCCAACTGAGCTATAGCCCCAATACTTTTTTATTTTTCGTTGCCATGCCCCCCTGACCTTCCCGACTCCTGTCGGGACAC
>CAZZBU010000032.1:20379-22654 GCA_964652315.1 uncultured Bacteroidales bacterium | reverse complement strand
TTTTTTATTTTTCGTTGCCATGCCCCCCTGACCTTCCCGACTCCTGTCGGGACACGCTAGCCAACTGAGCTATAGCCCCAATACTTTTTTATTTTTCGTTGCCATGCCCCCCTGACCTTCCCGACTCCTGTCGGGACACTCCAGCCTCCCGATAGCTATCGGGATGAGCTATAGCCCCAAAATTTATGCCCTGCGAAAATAGAAAATTTATTTAAATGGACAAAGCACAAAATTTATTATTTTTCTGCCGGCAGTTCCATATCACCGTAATGTGTTTCGATGGCATCCAGAATACTGTTTATTTCTTCAGGTTCCATGCTTGTAACCAACTTTAAACGTAGCTCTTTAAAATTGGGCAACCCCTTGAAATAATTGGAAAAATGGCGGCGCATTTCATAAATGCCTACTTTATCGCCTTTTACTTCATATGATTTGTTGAAATGCTCTCTGGCAAGCGCTACTTTTTCTTTTAGGGTAAGCGGTTCCATCTCTTTTCCGGTAGAAAGATACTGTTTTACCTCCCTAAAAATCCATGGCCTCCCTATGCTGGCTCTGCCTATCATAATCCCATCCACGCCATAGCGGCTGAAATAATCAAGGGCTTTTGGTCCGGAATTAATATCGCCGTTGCCAATGATAGGAATAGTCATTCGTGGATTGTTTTTTACTTCGCCGATCAGGGTCCAGTCCGCCTCGCCTTTATACATCTGTGCGCGGGTCCGCCCATGAATGGAGAGCGCCTGGATACCGACATCCTGCAACCGTTCGGCTGTATCTACAATGTTTTTCGACTCTTCGTCCCAACCCAGGCGGGTTTTTACAGTTACGGGTGTATTTACCGCCTTCACGATGGCTTCCGTCATTTTTACCATCAACGGCACATCCCGCATCATTCCGGCCCCTGCACCCCGGTTGGCTATTTTTTTCACCGGACAGCCAAAATTCAAATCAATAATATCCGGAGCAGATTCCTCCACTATCCTGGCCGACTCTACCATAGGCTCAATCTGGTGCCCATAAATCTGTATCCCTACGGGTCTTTCGAAGTTGTTAATTTCAAGTTTCTTAAATGTTTTTTTTACATTTCTCACCAGGGCCTCTGAAGCTACAAATTCGGTATATACCACATCAACTCCGAAACGTTTGCAAATATACCTGAACGACGGGTCGGTAACATCTTCCATTGGAGCCAAAAACAATGGCCTCTCCCCTAAATCTATCTTTCCAATCCTCACCTTCTCCCTAACTGTTTTTTTTGTTTTCTAGTGCAAAAATACGTACAATTGCGCAAAGAAATGAATAATCAATTCAAAGAACAGGGTTCTATGAGTAAACTTATAAAAAACCGTCCGGTATTTGATGTTTCACCGGGCGTTCAGGTATTCATCAGCCTGGTGGTTGTTTTTGTTTCCTTTGTTGGCATTATGCTTGCCGGACTTATTTTGGCTATGGCATTATTTCAGGCCGACATGACGTCCCTGGCTACAGGAACTGAATTTATGTACTCCTCTGAAAACCTTGGATTAATTAAATATCTGCAAATTGTTCAGAGCATTGCGCTTTTTGTGGTTCCTCCTTTTATAATTGCCCTGCTTTTAAGTAAATCCGTAAGCCGTTATCTGAATATAGATTTTTCACCCAACAAACATCTTGTTATTTATACTATTCTGGCTATGCTGGCTGCCATCCCGGTAATCAACTTTTTTGCTGAAATTAATTCCTGGCTCTCTTTACCGGAGTGGCTTAGCGGTGTGGAAGAATGGATGCGTGGAAAAGAGGATCAGGCCATGGAACTTACCAAACTTTTTCTGGCAGCAGATAATCTTCAGGCTTTGTTGCTGAATATCTTCATGATTGGTTTCCTGCCTGCTGTTGGTGAAGAATTGTTGTTCCGCGGGATTCTTCAAAAACAGTTTACCCTTTGGTTTAAAAGCCATCATCTGGGCATTCTTATATCTGCCATTCTCTTTTCAGCTTTGCATTTACAATTTTATGGGTTCTTACCACGTACCATGCTGGGTGTGCTTTTTGGATATATGCTGGTTTGGAGTGGTTCACTATGGATTCCAATTATTGGTCATTTTGTAAACAACACTACCATAGTGATCATATCCTATTTTACCGAATTGAATGTTATCGATCCGGGTATTGAAGAAGTGGGTTCTACCAAAACCGGCATTGGGTACTTTTTTCTTGCTGCCCTTGTTTTTATTCCTGTACTATGGATGTTCTACAAACGTTCATCACAGGTTAACCCACGGAAGCTTTCCTAAAA
>CAZZBU010000032.1:0-20279 GCA_964652315.1 uncultured Bacteroidales bacterium | reverse complement strand
ATACAACCGGGCTTTTTTCAATTCTTTTTGGTAATCATTATTTTTGTTTACCTGTGTTTGGTAACTTTGCCTGTACTCCATAATGGCTTTTTCAAATGAAGGCAGAAAGGAAATAATCCTTTGAAGCGAAACCTGGGAAAAAGCAAGTTTAAAAGGAGGAAGCTCTTTGCCACGAAGATATGCGAGTTTGAGCGCTTTTATCCGGGCAACATCGGTATTGGGTAAGCGGCGATAAGGCATCTGAGTTATTTATTTGATTATTAATCAGATTTAACTGCGAAGGTATTAATAAATTACAGATAAACAAGGTATTCGCACAAGAATCGTACTTTTATATTAAAAAACTATGTTTCATTCATCCATTTATCAGAATCGACGAAAAGAGTTAATGGCATCCATTGGCCCGGGTATTGCATTGATTTTCGGCAATAAGGAAACCCCTATGAACTACCCTGGAAATCCATATCCTTTTAGGCAGGACAGTAATTTCCTGTATTTTTTTGGTGTGGATCAACCAGGTCTGGTTGGGCTTCTTGATGCCGATAGCGGTGAAGAAGTCATTCTTGGCAATGAGCTGGATCTGGATGACATCATCTGGATGGGGTTTCATGAAACCATCAGGGAAAAAGCCCACAAAGCCGGCATTGAAAAAGTAACGCCAGCTCAAGAACTCGTTACATATATTAATAAGGCCAAGGAAAATAAGCGCCCCATTCATTTTTTACCGCCCTATCCGCATGAGCGCAGAATAAAACTTGCCGAGTTGCTGGGTGTTGTTCCGGGTGCTGTTGAGAAAGAAGTGTCCCTGCCTCTTATACAAGCAGTGGCAGCCCTTCGTTCCAGAAAGATACCGGAAGAAATTGACCAGATGGAAAAAACGCTGAGTGAAGTAACCCACCCCATGTTTGTAACTGCCATGCGTATGGCCGATGCCGGCATGACCGAATTTGAAATTGCCGGAACGCTTGAAGGACTGGCTCTTCGGGAAGATTTGCGACTTGCCTACCCCATTATTTGCTCTGTTCGGGGGGAAGTTTTGCACAACCATGATCATAGCAACGTGTTGAAATCCGATCAAATGCTGCTGGTTGATGCAGGCAGCGAATCGCCCATGCATTATGCCACCGATATCACCCGCACCATTCCTGTTAACCGGAGGTTTGCCCCACGTCAAAAAGCTGTATATGAAATAGTCTTACAAGCTCAGGAAGCAGCCATAAATGCCATCAAACCGGGTGTTGCTTTTAAGGACATCCATCTGCTGACATGCAAAGTGCTAACGGAAGGCCTTAAAGGTTTAAACCTGCTAAAAGGCAACACCGATAACATCGTGGAGCAGGGAGCACATGCAATGTTCCTGCCTCATGGCCTGGGACACATGATTGGGCTAGATGTACATGATATGGAAGATTTGGGCGAAGACAACTTTGCCTATACCGAAGAAATCACAAGAAGCGCCCAGTTTGGCACGGCCAATCTCCGGTTAGGCAGGCCATTGGAAGAAGGTTATGTAGTTACCGTGGAACCAGGATTATATTTTATCCCTGCCCTTGTTTCTCAATGGAAAGAAAAGAAAATGTTTGCTGAATACATTAACTATCCGGAGGTTGAAAAATTCACCGGCTTTGGGGGTGTGCGCATAGAAGACAATATACTGGTCACTAAGGATGGTTACCGGATATTAGGAAAACCCATTCCAAAAACCGTCTCAGAGATAGAAAGCCTGTAAAAAAATTCCCGGAACTGTGGCATTGGAATTACTATCGTCATTTTTCTGGCAATTATAAATATTTGAAAAACGGGTCTCTAATTTAATTTTATTCTAATGAAAATAAAATGTTTAAAATAATTGATGAAACTGCAACACTTGACGGATAAAATCAGTATCATGTTGATGAAGACCGGGATGGCGATATAAATTTTTCGTTTTATGGCCCTGACTTCAACTACTGACAGTTTCAATCGGACCTGGTTGCCCGTTGGGGATTCAAACCGGGTTCAATCTTATTTGGTTTGGGGCCATCACCGTTCTGCCAATGAACAGCGCCGCAATTTTTCTCTGGCAAAGAATGCTGAGGCGATATTCGAAAACATCCCTGATAACATCTTTATAGTGAAGTTTAAATATAGGTTCACCTTATAATTTATACAGGAATTCATCGAAACAAACTTCACAATAAATATGGATAATCAGATTCTTTTAAAAATCTGAATCAAAATTGAATAAAAAATTATTAAATTAGAGCATTGACAGATATTTAAGGGTCGTAACATGAAAAAGAAGTTTAATATTTCCTTGAAAAATAAAGGATTATCCGTACGTGCCAGGCTTAATCTCTTTGGTATCCTGTTAGGTATCATTTTTATCCTGCTCGGATACCTCATTTCTTATTCCTTTAAGCAAATAGGTGTAATACGCGGTTACAGCGAAAATCTGGCCAATGTTATACAAAGTGGCGATGCCATGAGTGAAGCCCAAGCCCGCTTTTTGTATGAAATACAATATACAGAACTTCCGGTGGCCCTTACAGAGCTTAAGCCTGTAAATACATTTAATACCAACTACAATAATGCACGCGATATTCTGGCCACACTTTCTACTGATGAACGATTTACAGCCATGGTAAAGCACGCAACCATTGATTCACTCACCATGGTGCTTCAGCAAAACAAAATGTCTTTTGATTCGCTGGTTGAATACATGAGCATCAGAGGGGCACAGGATCTTGGCTTAACAGGACACATCCGCCGGCTGGGTAGTCAATTGGAAAATTATAACATCATTAGTGAAAATCCTGTGCTTTTGAATCAAACCCTGCAACTACGGAAATCAGAAAAAGAATATCTTCTTAAGCCGTCCCTGGCAGTTTATGAGCAGATTCAAAGTGAATTGAGCTCCCTGTCTGCAGCCCTTGAAATCATACCTGACGAAAATCTGCTGAGCGAAGCAGGCGAGGTTATTGATCATGTATCCGAATACCGTTCAACAATGCAGGAACTCATGGAAGTTGATGGTATTTTAGGGTTTAACAAGGGTACTGGCCTGATACACCAGCAGGAAAGCATTTTTCTGAGTATTCAGCAGCTTTCGCTAAGCCTGATGGAAGAATTCAGCGGGCAGGTACAACAAGAGTTAGGGTCCACTATACGAATGATATATTTGCTGCTTGCAGCGGCATTCATCGTTGTGCTTTTTGCCCTTTATGTCATTATAAATTTAATCCGCAGGCCCATAGGCATCCTGAATTCAACCTTTGATACCCTGTCCATGGGGAAAATCCCGCAGGACATTCCCGAGGTGAAACAGAAAACCGAATTTAAAACCCTAATTGTAAAACTACGCACTGTAATTGAGGGATTACGATCAAACATCAATTTTGCCAAAGCCATTGAAGAAGGGGATTACGACAGGGAATACAAAACATTAAGCGAAGAAGACGAATTAGGCAATGCCTTATTGGAAATGCGTCAAAGCCTTGTAAAAGCCGAAGAAGAAACCCGGAAAAGCCGGGAGGAAGAAAAACAACAATCGTGGATTAATGCCGGTACAGCCAAATTTGCTGATATTCTCAATCAAAATTACAATACCACAGAGGATTTTGCCTTTAGCATCATCTCAAATCTGGTGAAATATCTTGGCGCTAACCAGGGTGGGTTTTTCCTTATTAACGATGAGGATGAATCGCATCAGTTTTTGGAACTTAAATCAGCCTTCGCTTATGACAGGCGCAAATTCATGGAAAAGCGCATTGAGATTGGAGAAGGATATGTAGGCACCTGTGTGCTTGAGAAAAACATGATTTACAGGACTGAGTTGCCTGATGATTATATCACCATTACTTCCGGATTGGGAGATGCCCCTCCAAAGATACTTCTTATCATGCCTCTGATGGTGGATGAAGATATCTATGGCGTCATTGAAATTGCTGCCTTTACCCCGTTTGAAGATTATAAACTTGATTTTGTAAGAAAAATATCTGAGACTATTGGTTCTACCATTTCAAGTGTGAAAAGCCGGGAGAAAACCGAACACCTGCTGAAAAAATCGCAGGAGCAGGCCGAACAAATTATACAGACCGAAGAAGAAATGCGTCAAAACCTGGAAGAAATGGAAGCAACTCAGGAAGAAGCCTCCCGCCGTGAAAAACAATTGCAGGAGAAACTTGAGCAGGCCAATCTGCTCATCGCTGAGCTTGAACAAAAATTGAAACAAAAATAATAAACAGCCTGGATGCACGCGATCCATTGCAGCATGTCGGTTTTTTAATTACCAACCATAATTATTAACAAAGTGATTTGTTTTTTGTTAATAATTCGCAGATAAAATCCAAGCATTCATTGTTCTTTTTTAGAACCTTTGGAATATGATTTAATCCCTTTTACTAAACCAAAATGGAAAGATTTGTTGATATTACCGACTGGCCCAAAACTGCAAAGGCAAAAATTACCCGTGGTAAGTTTTTAAATGACACCAACAAGCATCTGATTTTTGATGTGGTAAGGGTTACCAACCGCAGAAAAGGTCGTTTTGAATACGACTTATTTCTTGGCGATGACCTTTACCTTGCAGGCGTAAATCCTTTGTTTTTGGATTTTGAAGCAGGAGAGCGTTAAGGCATTACAAAAAATACCAGCTCTAAATAGTTACCTCAACCGGAATGAGCTCAACGGGCAATTTCAGGTTGTCTTTAAATTCGCGTCCTATATCCAGCATGTCTTCATCATCAAACTCATAATACCACAGCACTTCCACTTTGCTGGAAGATGAAACGGCTAATTCCTCAAACTTTAACAGCATTTCATTTATAAACTTTGATGATGCAGTATTGAAATATTCCAGATTAAATATCAGCCTGGTAGATGCTGATGGAGCCTTGAGATATTCTTTTACCCAATCCATAACAGGCGAATAGAATTTTTTTACATCCTCGGGTAATGATCGCCCTTTAAACTCCAGCTGTCCTGAAGGATCAAGATTTATCTCGGGTGAATCATGAGTGGGATTTATCTTTAATAATTCCATGATTAGCAGACTTAAGTTTTTTGATTCCTTCCCATTTAACGGAGTTCGGATATAATAGGTTACAAAAACATTATTGTCCGGGTATTATCTGGCAACAACGCAAGGCACTTTAGTCTTAAAAAACTCACCCGAGGGATGAAAAAGCTCGATAAATAGTACATATAATCCGGTTTTCACATCGTCCTCCTCGATTTTACCGGTCCAATAAAGCTCATTCTTTGTTCCGCACAGGAAATTGTTATACACAAACCCCATAAAACCACCCTGTGCATCATATAACCTTATATTGAGCACACTGCCAGGCCTGTCAAGTTCAATGGTAATAGTAGCACGGTCATGAAACCCGTCTTCGTTTGGAGATATTACCTCGGTGTCCATTGAAAACCTAACCTGACCCTGATTATTATCCAGGTATTGACTGTTTTGTTTACCGGGAGTAGCATTATCCTTGTTATCACTGGCAGAAGACCAGTTGCTGCCTTCATTTCCGGGTTTAAGGGGATGGATTTTTTCCAGGGAAACGCCTCTGGTGTTTGTGACAAGGGGATGATGAAAATCCGGATAATATTTTGCCCAATCAATCTGCATACCTGACGAATCAAAAAGAAATACATCGCCTCCTGTATTTGATAATACCGGCATGGCAGATGGCGAGAGTAGGAGTGCATCATCCGGGATATCATACCCGTTAATTAGTGCTTCCCTGTCTTTTGCCAGCACAACATAAGACGCAGGTGCCATAGGAATGGTAAAACCGGTGATGGGATCAAAACCGGAAACCTCATGTTCAACTCCCCGCAAAATACTCAAAGCTGACACATCAAGATATTGAACTGAAGCATTGAAGAGCTCAAGGTATTCAGGCTTACCATCGCCTGGTTCGTACATTATTTCGTTAATTACTACATCACCAGGTTCGGGTACCCGGGGTATAGCAACGGGATATTCTATATGCCTCTTTGCGCCATTCCCGTAGCAGTCTTCAATATCCGAAACATGCAGGATATACTCATGGTCATTTTTAAAAGCTGCAGAAAACGAAAGGATCGTATAGAGCGGATCATCCCGGTAAAAATTAATGTTTGAAGGATACAATCCATTAGGTCCCAGGGTATAATGGCTCCTGTCAAATGCAGTTTTTGGAGGTACAATTTCAGAAAAATGAATAAGTATAGCACTATCATTATGGATGGCCACCCAGTTTATTTTTGGGAACTCGCCGTCATGTAATGAAGGATCAAAAACACTGTTAAGCCTTCCGGGAGTGCCTCCACTTTTGTGATTACTGTGCACCCAGTTTTCACCCATGGTACAATAATGGTCATAATCCATCATCTCAAGTGACCAGCCCCCGCCAGATTTATCCTTATCCTTGTACCATTCAGAAGTATACTTAACATAATGCAACAAACCCGTTTGTGGGTGCACCAGGTTAAACGTCCCATTTTCTTTAAGTATATTTGGCAGGTTAGCCACCGGTATACAGGTAGCATCATTACCAAAAAGCAACGCCGTCTGCTCTTCACAGATAATGGCGTGTTCTTGCGCTGGAAGGATCAGCGGAGGCAGGTATATAGAACGTTCATTAATCCTTATTTCCAAATCAGAAAGTGCCAATTCAATATTCAGGCGGTTAAATACCTCAATATATTCTGCTTCCGGCAAACCAACAGATGGAAAAGGATCATTTAAAAATTCGGTAATGATTACATCTCCGAATTCAGGCAAATAAAATCTAAAATGATGCTCAAGAACAGGAATTCCGGTACCTTCCTTTGTAACAATATCCCGGATGCTAAGTTGATATGTTGCATTGTTATTAAAAAACTGCCGATAAGTAATGCTTATGGTTGTTTCATCCTTAATCTGAAGAATTTCAGGCGACCCGAAAGGAACAATGTTGAACTGCCCGGCCTCCAGTTGTAAAGTGTCAACAGGAGCCGAAAAACGAACCAGAACTTCATGACTGCCATATGCATACACATGCTTTATTTGCAGAATTTCTTCCGGACACGAAGAACTGCCAGATAGGTTGCTCGTGGGTACTTGGCCCATAATCAGATAAGGGTAGTTGGTTGCAATTAAGCACACCAGCAGATAACGTGTGGAGATGCTCATAGAATTTGTTTTTGTATTCAGGTGATTATAACCATAAATTAATTCATATAAAAACAGTTAACATACCCTAAAAATAAAAAATAATTCCCACTTTTGTAAGCCAAAACAGATGATATAAATATTTTAACCCTTTAAAATCAATTTCTTATGAAACCCCAGGTCACCAAAGGAATCAATATGCCATTATAAAATTGTTATTTTCTCAGGTGACAACACATATCCGATTGGGGTTCGCGGAATAACCGGATACAAAACGTAATGTATCTTTCTGTTTAATATAAATGTTTAACAAAATTTTGTTCTAATGAAAGTTGCAATTGTAGGAGTAAGCGGCGCCGTAGGACAGGAATTCCTACGGGTACTGGAGGAAAGAAATTTCCCGTTAGATGAGTTGGTATTATTTGGATCGAGCCGTAGTGCCGGAAAAACATATAAGTTCAAAGGAAAAGAAATTACAGTTAAGGAATTAAAACACAACGATGATTTTAAAGGCATTGATATTGCTTTAACTTCAGCAGGTGGCGGTACTTCCAAGGAATTTGCCGAAACCATTACCAAGTACGGAACTATCATGATCGATAATTCCAGTGCATTCAGAATGGAGGATGATGTGCCCCTGGTTGTACCGGAGGTAAATGCCGAGGATGCTGACAACCGTCCAAGAAACATCATTGCAAACCCCAACTGTACTACCATTCAAATGGTGGTAGCCTTAAAGCCGATTGAAGATCTGTCGCACATCAAAAACATCCATCTGGCTACATATCAGGCGGCCAGTGGCGCAGGCGCTGCAGCTATGGATGAGCTAAGTGTCCAGACAAAGCAATTGGTGAATAATGAGGATCCCTCGGTAGATAAATTTGCCTATCAACTGGCATTTAATGTCATTCCCCAGGTGGATGCCTTCCTTGAAAATGACTATACCAAGGAAGAAATGAAAACCTATTGGGAAACCCGAAAAATCATGCATTCGGATGTGTCGGTAAGTACCACCTGTGTGCGTGTACCGGTGATGCGTGCACATTCGGAAGCCATCTGGGTTGAAACCGAGGATGAATTAACCGTAGATCAGGTAAAAGAAGCATTCAAAAAAGCCCCGGGCATTGCCCTTTTTGATGATCCGGCCTCAAAGAAATACCCGATGCCATTGTTTGTGGCAGGCCAGGACGATGTGTATGTGGGCCGCATTCGCAAAGATTTAAACAATCCAAAAGGACTGGCCCTGTGGGTTGTAGGAGATCAGATTAAAAAAGGAGCTGCCCTCAATGCCGTGCAAATAGCTGAGTATCTGTTAAAGCATAAATAAGTCACAGGTTGCTTTATTTGAAAAGCCCGGAAACATTATTTTTTCGGGCTTTTTTAATACAGAAAATCATCATAAGGATACCGCTGGGAATGAATTTCCTTTACCTTATCATACAGGATTTCTTTTAACCCGTCAAGGTTGATTTTTTCCTTTGCTGAAATAAAAATGCAATCATCATGCTGACCCATCCAGGTCTTTCTCAGCTCTTCAAGCGATATATTTTCCTTTGTTGAAGGCGTTAAATCATCCTCTTCTTTTTCAGTGAAAGTATATGCGTCAATCTTATTAAAAACCAAATAAATGGGTTTATCAACCACCTCAATTTCATGCAGGGTTTCATTCACCACATTGATTTGTTCTTCAAAGTTAGGATGTGAAATATCCACCACATGCAACAGGATATCCGACTCACGCAATTCATCAAGGGTTGATTTAAATGATTCTACCAGGCCATGCGGGAGCTTGCGGATAAAACCTACTGTATCGGAAAGCAAAAAGGGCAGATTGCCAATCACCACTTTGCGCACTGTGGTATCCAGGGTGGCAAACAATTTATTTTCAGCAAACACATCGGATTTACTGAGCAGGTTCATTAATGTAGACTTGCCCACATTGGTATAACCCACCAGGGATACCCGCACCATTTTGCCACGGTTTTTGCGCTGGGTAGCCATTTGTTTATCTATTTTCACCAGTTGCTGCTTGAGGCGGGCAATTTTATCGAGGATTATCCGGCGGTCAGTCTCAATCTGGGTTTCACCAGGCCCCCGAAGCCCGATCCCACCGCGCTGCCGCTCAAGGTGTGTCCACATGCGGGTAAGGCGTGGCAACAGGTATTCGTACTGTGCCAGTTCAACCTGGGTTTTGGCATGGGCTGTTTGTGCCCGTCGGGCAAAAATATCCAGAATTAAATTTGTCCTGTCCAGGATGCGACAATCCAGTTCGCGCTCCACATTTCTGAGCTGGCTTGGCGAAAGCTCATCATCAAAAACCACCAAATCAATTTCATTTTCGAGCACGTAGTGTTTAATCTCCGTGAGCTTTCCTGATCCCACAAAAGTTTTTGGATTGGGCACTTCCAGTTTCTGGGTAAACTGTGCCATTGGGATGCCTCCGGCAGTCTCTGCCAAAAAGGCCAGTTCATCGAGGTATTCTTTTACCTCATCTTCATTCTGGTGTTGATTGATAACACCTACAAGGACAACTTTTTCTTGTGTTTGTTTCGTTTCAATGAGTTTTACCATATATATTTTTCCGGATTCTACCTGATATATTCATCGTAATATAAAAAAAACCCCGAATTTACATCCGGGGTCTTTTTCTGCAAATGCAAATATTTTTTACTGTAGTACAAAGGAGATAGGGAAAGTAAACTGCACTTTCACTGCTTTACCTCGCTGCTTACCAGGTGTCCATTTTGGAGAACTGGTAACCACGCGGAGTGCTTCTTTGTCTAATGCCGGATCTACTCCCCGAACTACTTTGGCATCAACAAGCTCTCCATTGGAGTTAATAGCAAACTGAACAAAAACCCTGCCTTCAATTCCATTCTCGGCTGCAATTGCCGGATAACGCAGGTTTCGCTGAATCCAGGTACGGAAGGTGTTGTGGTCGCCGCCTTCGAATCTAGGCATATCTTCCACAATAAAAAAGGTTTGTTCCTCAACTTCCTCCTCTTCTTCATCGAATTCCACGATTTCGATCTGCATGTTCTGATCGGCTTCACTGTCGTCAATAAGGATTTCGTCATCGATCTCCACATCGTCTTCCACAATGTTAATTTGCTCAATAACCTGTGGCGGTGGTGGTGGTGGTGGTTGAACCTCTTGCTGCCGGGTAATAGGAATAATCTCCTCTTCAATATCTTGTTCGGCTTCAGCACCAAGCGTGTCCGACAGATCGGGTTGGCTGGACCATTCAAATGCAATCAATATAAGTGAAAGGACGATAACCAGCCCAACCTGCAGAAACAGGCCTTTTTTCTTTTCTAAATTTGCTCTATCAGTCTTCTTTACTTCCATGGCGTTAAATTTGAGGCGATAAAAATAATGAATCTATCTATTATAATCAAAGTTTTATTTTACATTTCTTAAAAGAAACCCAACAATTTTTTTGCCAGCTTCTATTTTATAGATGCATTCTTTGAGCATATTCCATAAACGAAAAGTTTTTATTTAAAAAAAAAATCTAACCTGCCCCATTAAAAAATTAGATTACTCTTTTGGTACATAACAGGTTAGGCCAATTTAGATGCACTTAGTTTCCGTAGATAAGTTAATATATCTTTATCGTCTACAGAGCTTTACTAATATCTTATGAATTAATATGGCTAAAAGGATATATTCAAAAAATTGTTATTCCCGTATCCATGAAAGCAAGCTGTTATATTTTAGAAAAATGTTATAATCTACATTAAAAAAAATGTGTAGGTTTGTGGCATTTTGATGTTTAGGGTAATTCTATTTTAACAGAAAATATACAATAATTACAATGGGTTTTGTTGACGATTTAAAATGGAGGGGGCTTTTACATGATATTACCCCCGGCACTGAAGAACAACTTGAGAAAGAGATGACAACGGCTTACATTGGTTTTGACCCGACAGCCGATTCTCTGCATGTGGGAAGTTTTTCTCCAATCATGCTGCTCAAACGTTTCCAGCTGGCCGGGCATAAGCCTGTGGCACTGGTTGGAGGGGCAACCGGTATGATAGGCGATCCCACCGGAAAATCCCAGGAAAGAAACCTGTTGAACGAAGAGGTACTCCAGAAGAACCTGAATGGAATAAAAAAACAACTGGAAAAATTTCTGGATTTTGGTTCAGACAGCGAAAATGCTGCCGAAATGGTTAACAACTACGACTGGATGAAAGAATTTACTTTTCTTGATTTCATTCGTGACGTGGGAAAACATATTACCGTTAATTATATGATGGCCAAGGACAGTGTGAAAAAAAGGCTTGGTGAGGATAGCAAAACAGGAATGTCTTTTACCGAATTCACTTACCAGTTGGTGCAGGGCTTTGACTTTTTGTGGCTTTTTGAAAACAAAAACTGCAAGCTGCAGATGGGAGGTTCCGATCAATGGGGAAACATTACCACAGGAACCGAACTGATTCGCCGCAAAAACGGTGGTGCTGCTTATGCGCTGACCATTCCGCTGGTTACTAAATCAGACGGTGGTAAATTTGGTAAAACAGAATCGGGTAATATATGGCTCGACCCTGAACGAACAAGTCCCTATGCTTTTTACCAGTTCTGGCTCAATGCTTCTGATGCTGATGCTGCCCAATACCTGAAGACGTTTACCCTCCTGAGCAGGGAAGAGATCGAATCCCTTATTTCAGAGCATGAAAAATCTCCTCACCTGCGTGTATTGCAAAAACGGCTGGCAAAAGAAGTGACCATCATGGTTCATTCAAAAGCAGATTACGAAAATGCTGTGGCTGCATCAGAAGTCTTGTTTGGCAAAGCCACTACGGATAAACTACGTACTTTAGATGAACGTACGTTTTTATCGGTTTTTGATGGTGTACCCACCTTTGCCGTGTCCAAAGAGGTGGTTGAAAACGGTGTGGACATCTTGGATTTGCTGGCTGAACACACTTCCGTATTTCCTTCCAAGGGCGAACTCCGAAGGACCATAAAAGGAGGCGGACTAAGCATCAATAAAGAAAAAATCACCGATCAGGAAAAACAAATCGACGCCGGAGACTTACTGAATGAAAAATACATTCTGGTCCAAAAAGGTAAGAAAAACTATTTTATTATCCATATTAAATAGAGCCTTTGCTTCGGGAACAATAATTCGGGTAGATTTCCGTTACCGCTAGGGCTGGATTATTATTTAAAAAAAATTTAATAACGTGAATAAGGAAGAAAAAACTGCAACAAAAAGGGACTTTAGTAATTTCAATGCCTTTGATGTGGTATTGTTTGCCTGGGAAAAAAAAGTCCCCTTACTCATTGTGACTGTGCTTGCAGCAGTTATCTCAATCATTGTGTCATATCAGATTACACCGCTGTATGAATCAAAAGTAACCGTATTTGCGGCACCTCCTGTGTCGGTTTCAAAAAGCCTTTTGTCTGATAATTATTCCAGCCGGGTGGGGCTGCTTAATTTTGGTGAAGAAGAACAAGCCGAGCAGCTTCTTCAGGTCCTCAATTCAGGGGAGATCAAAAGCAGGATTATTGAAAAATATAACCTCATGGAGCATTATGAGATTGACGCAGAAACAAAATATCCGGTTACAACACTTAATAATAAGTTTAAAAAGTACATCACCTTTAAACGTACAGAGTACCAATCGGTAGTGATCAGGGTGCTGGACAGGGATCCCCAGTTTGCTGCAGATATAGCCAATGATATTGCAGCCCTGATTGATACAGCCATGATCCACATACAACGCGACAGGGCTATGATGGCCCTCAGCCTGGTGGAATCGGAATATTTTGCCTTACAAAATCAAATTCAAACCCTGGAAGACTCCCTTTCCGAACTCCGGAAACTTGGGGTTTTTGAGTATGAATCTCAGGCCGAAGTTCTGAACGATGCCTATGCACAAGCCATTATGCAGGGAAACAATATAGGCGCTCAAAAACTGGAGGAAAAACTCAACATCCTGGCTCAATACGGTGGGGCTTATGTATCCATTGCTGCATTCCTGGAATACCAAAAAGAAGAATTAAGCGACCTGAAGGCCAAATATGTGGAAGCAAAAGTTGAAGCAGAACAGACCCTTCCGCAAAAGTTTATTGTTGACAGTGCTTTTAAAGCTGAAAAAAAAGCTTATCCCAAAAAATCTATCATCGTAATGGCCTCAACAGCATCAACCTTTTTGTTTGCCCTGGTCATTCTTTTAATTATCGAAAGCCTGTTGGCGCGTAGAAAAAAACAAGCATAGGTGTTTGCACGGTTAGTTGAAAACAAACAGTTTTATATCTTCTCGCTGGTTTATGTGCTATTAAACGCAGTGCTGATATACTATGAGTTTTTTTACCTTACAGCCCTTCCCATAATTCTGGCCATGCTTACCATTATTTTCCTGCGGCTGGATATATCTTATTACCTCGTAATTTTCATGACTCCCCTGGCCATACCGCTTTATGAGTTATACCGGGGACTGGAATTTGATCTGTCTTTGCCTACTGAACCCATTCTGGCGGTAATGACCCTGGCCATAATCCTGAAATCATTAAAAAGCAAAAGCGTTGTTTCACGTAAACTGGCTATACATCCGGTTTCTATTGCCATTTATTTTTACCTGGCCTGGATGCTCATTACCACCATTACCAGCAGCCTGCCCCTGGTTTCCATAAAATATTTTGTATCCAGGCTCTGGTTTATTATTCCTTTTTATTTTCTTGCCGGAATGGTATTCAGAGAACCCAGGCATATTGAAAGATTTTTCTGGCTGTATCTGATTCCATTGATCATGGTAATCCTATATGCCACCATTCGTTTGAGCCAGTATGGGTTTGATGACGACAGGGCTTCACATTTTGTCATGAACCCCTTTTATAAGGATCATACAGCGTATGGAGCTGTGCTGGCCATGTTTTTTCCCGTAGCCCTTGGCCTGGCTCTTTATAAAAAATATGATAACGTTAAACGACTGGTTGCCCTTGTGGTATTTGCGCTTGTAACCATGGCCATTGTGTATTCACATACACGGGCAGCCTGGATATCCATCATCGGAGCGTTTGGTGTGTTTCTGGTGCTTGCACTGAAAATCAGGACCAGGTATTTGGTATTGATTGGAGGGATTGTATTTATTTCATTGATAAGCTACTGGCCTGAAATACAAATCCGTCTGGAACAAAACCGGCAGGACAGCGGCTCCGGCGATCTTACGGAACATGTACAATCCATATCAAACATTACTAATGATGCCTCAAACCTTGAACGCATCAACCGGTGGAAATCGGCCCTGCGTATGTTTGAAGAGAGGCCTTTTTTAGGATGGGGACCTGGCACCTACATGTTTCAATATGCCCCTTATCAAAATCCGCTTGAAAAAACCATTATCAGCACAAATGCAGGAGACATGGGCAATGCCCACAGCGAGTACCTCGGACCACTGGCTGACAGCGGGGTATTGGGCACCCTTACCTTTTTGGGGGTGGTTTTGACTACCCTTGTAATTGGAATTAGAGCATACAAACAGGCTAAAAACCTGAAAATAAAATATTTTGCCATGGTTTCACTCCTTGGACTTATTACATATTACCTGCACGGTTTTCTGAATAATTTTTTGGACACTGACAAGGCTTCAGCACCATTTTGGGGTTTTACTGCCATTTTGGTGGTTATTGATCTGCATCTAAAGCACCTGCCTGCTGAGCAATAATCCTGCAACTTACTCATCCAGGCTGATTAAAAAATTTCTATACCGAGAAGGGAAATATCATCGAATACAGCGGTGTTGCCTGCCTCAACCCGGTGCTTTTCAATGATATGATGGATATTTTCTGTAATGGGTTTGTCATTGCCGAGGCTTTCCTCAATGGACTTGGTCTCCATGGTCACATTGTCCTCCCCTCCGATTAATTCCACTATGCCATCAGTATAAAGCAATATTTTTGATGGCTCGTCGAGGGTAAGGTATCCTTTTTTGATAACCGGAATTTCATCAAGCATGCCCATTCCCACACATCCCGAGTGCAATTTGAGCATTTTTTTCTGATCTTTCAGGTACAAAATCGGAGGATTATGCCCTGCATTGATGTATTCCAGCTCGCGTGTTTTCAGGTTGTATTTTGCAATGAAGATGGTAATAAATTTTTCTCCCTTGGCCGATGCCATCACCCTGCTGTTTAGCTTTTCGAGCAGGGCCGGAAGGGCAATTTCATGTGTGAAAAGCGCCCTGATGTTGGCCTGGAAATTGGACATAAGCAAGGCTGCAGAAATTCCCTTGCCAGAGACATCGGCAATGCAGAAGCCGATTTCATTTTTATCAAGCTGGATAACATCATAATAATCACCCCCAACATCAAAATGAGGATGATAAAAAGCGGTAATATGAATGTTTTCCGTACGTGGCAGTGCATTTGCATCCGGTATTAACATGGTCTGCATCCTGGATGCCAGTTCAAGCTCCTTGCGTATGGATTCCTGCTCCAGGCTTTCCTTAAACAGCCGGATGTTTTCGATGGCCACCAGAATGATATTCGACAATGTCTGGATAAAATTCAGGTGCTTGATGGTTGGGCTTACACCCTCTCCTTCTTCATCAATATCGCCAATAAGGACAAAAGCAAGGGGTGCGTTATTATTATATACCGGTATGATAATATCAAAGGCCTCCAGTGATTCTCTGGGGGACGAAGTAACAAACGTAATCTCGGTATGTTTAAGCAAATCCTTTTCAACGTCAATCTGATCATAGGAATCCAGTTCACCAGACTTAAGTATGGTTTGCCAGGAATCACCGCTGTTTTTGAAAATCAGTATTTTGCCAATGTTGAGCTCATCACGTAAGATTTTCTGGTACCTGTCGAGCAGTTCTTCTGTACTCAGGTTTTCATTAATGGCCTGTGTAATATCAAGCAGGGCATTAAGCTTGAAATTTGAAACTTTTAATCTATTAAGTGATGTTTTGCTCACAATTAACGTTATTTAACCAACTAAAATATGGATAAAAAACAGAATTCACAACCTTCTGGCAATGAATTATGCCTTGCACCTTAAACACAACCAGAAAAGGTTAATAATAAAAACACCCGGATAAGCTTACCCTTTTACTCTTTCTGCATAGCTGCGTGTGCGGGTATCCACCTTGATTCTTTCACCCATATCTATAAATAAAGGTACCATTACCTGTGCTCCGGTCTCGAGGGTAGCGGGCTTCAATGTTGTAGACGAAGCTGTGTCACCTTTCAGGCCGGGTTCGGTATAAGTTACTTCCATTTCAACAAAGGGTGGTAATTCGCAGGTCAACGGCGTTTCAGTATCAGCATGAAATACAATCTCAACATCCTGCCCTTCTTTAAGTAAATCTGCATTTTCAATCAGCTTTTCCTGAATGGGGATTTGTTCAAAAGTTTCGTTGTGCATGAAAATAAAACCGGTATCATCCTTATACAAATACTGGTATGGCCGGCGTTCAACACGTGTATCGTTGATTTTATGACCTGCCGCAAACGTGTTGTCAATGACTTTGCCTGTAGTAAGGCTTTTAAGTTTTGTGCGTACAAACGCAGGGCCCTTACCGGGTTTTACATGTTGAAACGAAACAACGGCAAAGATGTCATTATTAAATTCAATGCACAATCCGTTTCTGATATCTGAAGTTGTTGCCATGATAAAATACTTTTATTAACGCTGCAAAAATAATGGATTTCCCTTCATGTGAAAACTTTTTTTAGTGTAAAAAATTTTGGTCGCAGGGGCATTTATTTCTGTCAGTCATTGTGTTGTACCTGGAGAGGATGTTTAAGATTTTCGGTTTTTTCGAGCATGACTTTTACACTGCCCACAATCATATTAAACCTAATAAGAATGGGTACGTAATTCTTATCATCAGAGAGCCATACGGTCATGTCGTCTTCATCTTCAAAAATACGGCCGGGCTCCACAACAGGGTCAAAGCGCTTGCAGCGTATACGGCCCAGAGGACTATTCACATATTCAATGCCCTTGTAGCGGATATCAAAGGGAAAGAGCTCATCCGCAAAATAAGTATCAACCGATATTACATCGCCTGGATTTAAGTAGCTAAAATCAATGCGCCGGAGGTAATAAAAAGTAGAAACAATATCGAGGATGTTATGCGGAACCTTAATTTCGCCGGATCGCTGGCTGTGAACAACCGTATCTTCATAATTAAAAATGACTTCATTGTACCTTTCATAATTGCCTTCATGAATATCCCTGATGGCTTTATATGGTTTATTGGTTACCGGATCAAAATAGCTCTGATAAATGTCTTCAACCCTGAACAACTTATCCACAATCCCCACTGTACGTCCTAAGGCAGTAGCATGGTACACATATTTACCATCCAGATACGTTTCATCTACCTTAAGCAAGGCTTCACCACCCTGCAGAGGCCCGTATTTCAAAGAGTACACCAGCCGCTCGCCAGGCTTAAAAGTATTGTATTTTACGGGATGATCCGGATCCTGACTCCATAGCAGCAGCGGTATCATCAATAATAATAATGTAAAAATTTTTTTTACTGTCATATGAAATTTTTGAATTATATTCAAATATTATGCCTAATCCATAACTTCATTCTGCACTTCATTTTTAACAAGGCATTCTACCTATAACACTTTTCGTTTTGGTTTGGTTGCCACAAAGTCTTTCAGATAAAAAGGTTCAAAATATGCCAGGTTTGCAAACTGCTTATTTTTAAATGCTTTAACTGCAAAGGGCACCATGTTGAGGGCCGAAGGTTCAATGCCATCCAGGAAACATGCATTTTCATGGCAGATGATCTCTTTGCATTTGGCAGCACCCGGTCCGAAAAAATAAACTTTTTTTTCATCCAGCTCCTGCTTAAAGGATTCAGGAGTTATAATAACGGCATCAGTAGGCCTTATAAGATTGAGTTCACTGGAATAAAGAGCTGCGTATACTTCCATACGCCGGGCATCCAGCATGGGGCAAAGAAGGCCGTCTTTTACAGGTTTATGATCTGTCAGAAGTTGCTGCAACCCTCCATTGGCTAATGCCAGTAAGGTGTCAATTGTGATTAGGGGAAGGCCTGCGCCATAGCATAATCCTTTAGCCGTGCTCACTCCAATTCGTAAACCGGTATAGGATCCAGGGCCTTTGCTTACACTCACTGCCGATAAACTGCTGGCACCTATTTTGTTGTTTCTTAATATTTTGTCGATTAAAACAGCAAGTTCGGAGGCATGTGACCGGGGTTGCAGGCTGTGTACTTCGCCAATGATATCTGTGTTATCTGACAAAGCTACAGAACATACTTCGGCACTGGTTTCTATGTGAATTATTATTGCCATATTTGCACTACCGCTTCAAAATTGTTAGTAAAACAATTGAGCGGCAAAGATATTGATTTCAGGATGAAACCCCGATGATAAAACCTTGATTAATTCTTGAATGATGGTTTTATTAGTGAGTGTTATGGGAGATAAGAATAAGTATCATAAGGTTATACATGCTTTAAAGCCGACAACCAGATGCCAATAAAGAAGGTTTTTATTGAAGATATTGGTGAATGTACGCTGAATATTTCCCGGCGGTCGTCACGGATACGGATTACCATTCGTCCATTTGACGGCATCAGGGTAAATATTCCTTATGGATTATCCTATGAACACGGTATACGGTTTGTGGAAGATAAAAAAAAGTGGATCCTCAAAACCCGTGAAAGGTTTGCTGCAATAGAAAAGGAAAAAACCATTTTCCTCCCTGGAAAACCGTTTCAAACCAGGTTTCATACCCTGGACATGGTGCCCAGGAACCAAACCGGCCTTAGGGCAAACATATTTCAAAAAAAAATAACCGTTACATTTCCGAAAACTGTTGATCCGGAAGACAACCAGGTGCAGGAGTTTGTAAAGCAGTCTGTTATTGAAGCTCTGCGCCTGGAAGCAAAGATGGCGCTGCCCCCAAGGCTTGCCACCCTCGCAAAAGAACATGGCTATCAATACAATAAAGTTTTTATTAAAAACCTGAAATCGAGATGGGGCAGTTGTTCCGGAAGGGATAATATTAACCTTAACCTGCATTTGATGCGCCTTCCGGATGAACTGGTGGATTATGTATTGCTGCATGAACTGGTACATACGGTGCACAAGGACCATAGTGCAGCTTACTGGAAGGAATTAAATAAGGTAACCGGTAACAAAGCCAAACGTTTACAGGCTCAATTGCGCGAATATAACGTTCACTTCTAGCAGGATGTTATTGAAAACGTTTCGCAACACTGATATTTACCCACCTACCAGCCTGGAAATAAGGAAGGTTTACCGTACCGCCAAGCCTGTACTTTTTATCAAACATATTATAAGCTGAGACACTCACTTCGAAATTATTAAGAAATTCCGGAATATAGCGGATGGTAAGCTTGGTAGTAAATACCGGTTTTAGTTTAATGGTTGAGCCGCTCTCAATTCCTGCAGACACGGGGGACAATATTTCACCATGCCATCTGTTGTTTAGGGTTATGTTTAAGGTATGTTGAAGCAGGGAAACCGTTCCTCCCAGGGAGCCTGAATGTCTGGGGAAGTTTTTTATGGAATTCGAAGCAGTTATCCAGGATACAGCACTAATATCATCAGAAAAGTATTTATTGCCTGCCAAAAATGTATAATTGCCATTTACAGAAAAGTAAGTTCCCCGATAAGTCCCGTCAAACTCAATACCATGCATGGCCAGTTTACCAAGCGACACATATCTGGCTGGGGTCATGGCATTATCGCGGGTCAGAAGATTTCTGTTGATATTTATGTAACCAACTGTCCTTAATTGAAGGTTTTGAAATATTTTATCTACCGAAAACATAATGTTATCCAGGGTTTCTGCATCAAGCCATGGACCACCGGAATAATTTGTGGCCGGATGGGCATACCGGTAAAAATAACTGGGGGCAATAAACGACCGGTTATACAGGAGCTTGGTTATGAACGATTGGCCCTGGTCGGGCAGGTAAATGAGCGCAATGCGCGGGGAAAACAACTGTGATGTTCTTTTTATTGAAGCCCTTTTTGTCTCAGCCAGAAAATCAGGGTATTCTTCATCCTGACTGCCTTGTTTAAAATCCTTTCCTTTTAAATGTAGGTCAAACCGCCCTCCAAGGTTGAGTAAAAAATCCCTGAGCAGAGGAACCCTGAACTCAGTAAAAGCGGAAATTTGTTG
>CAZZBU010000031.1:0-31737 GCA_964652315.1 uncultured Bacteroidales bacterium | reverse complement strand
TATACCTATGCATTTTTATTCTTGAAAAAAATAAGTCAAAAGGCCAAACTCAAGAGCCCGCCTAAAGCGGGCGAATAATCCCTCTTCCTCCGCATCGACAACAAAGAAACGAAAAGGAATTGCCCGAGCAGTTCCTTTTTTTTAATCTAATCTATATCTTAATGATTGCTGAATATCCTCATCAGAATTTACAGCACTGATACGAAAACTATAACTATAGCTGTCGCCTTTTAGCTGATATTCCGGATGCGTGCGGGGAGACCAGCTGTCGTCGCCACCTACACCAGCCTGTTCGTAATCAATGTAAAGGCTGATGAACCCTGCAGGTTTCAGGTCAATGGTATGTCTGGCTTTAGTCAGATTTTCGAGGCTGTATTCATGGGCAGAAATATCCACCAGTGGCCTGCCAACTACCATAAAACCTAACCCGGATGAATCCTGCAGGGAAGCCCAACGTACATCGGTTTTATTCCCATATTCCTGGGGAAAAACATAGGGAACATATTGTTCAGCCACTGTACCCTTATACAAACCAACCTTTGCACCGGTTTTTCTGTCTACATAACCCTCATGAGGCCCCCGTCCATACCATGCCATGTGCATCATGCTGTCAGGGACATGCATTTGGTAGCCAAAACGTGGGAGGGGAGGTAGGTCTTCAGGTTTGGTGATGGTTGGATTGATCACCATATCGCCATTCCGATATAAGCTGTAGGTAATTTTATACGGAATTCTTGTCTGCTCCCTGTGCAGGTATCCGGAAGCAACCACCTCTGTGAAATCAGGGTTTTTCACAACTGAAAAAGTATCAAGATGGTTGATCAACCGATCATAGCCGGCTTTTATCCATTGGGAGTTGAAGCTGTTATCACCGCCCCCAATATCATTATCCACAGGAGCACGCCATAAGTTAATGAATCCCGGCTTATGGATGAGTTCCCCCTCATCCCTTATCCAGGAGATAATTTCTCCGGAGGTTTTCTTAAATGTAATTTCAAAAACATCTCCCAGCACTTTTAATGTACTGTCGTTTTCCTGGTGCACCATGGGTTTGTATTCGTTAAGCTGCGGTTTTTTATCAAGAACTACAGAATAGGGAAATTTAAATTGCTCCCAGGCAAGTTCATAATCTTTTCCAGCCCAACTTGTATTTTCTTTAAGTCTGAAGCTCAGGTTCAGCCAGTATTCATTTCCAGGAGAATAATTTGGAGTTGTATATGGTAACCGGATGCGTTTCTCATTTTGAGGAGGAATATCCAATATCCGCACTTCTCCCTGGCTTATTAATCTTTCATTGGAACGAAGTTCCCAGTGCAGGTATAGAAAATCCAGGGATTTAAAGGAGTACTTATTTTTTACGCTTATTGTTTTTTCTTCCAAATTTGCCTGCAAAACGGCAATATTCTGTTGTACTTTTTTAATTTCCTCCATGGCCGGCTGCGGACTGCGATCAGAAAACACTATACCATTTATGCAAAAGTTCCCATCATTTGGTGCATCATTAAAATCGCCGCCATAAGCGATATACCTCACACCATCTTCATTTATCTTGTATAATCCCTGATCCACAAAATCCCAAATAAAACCTCCCTGCAGATTGGGGTATTTTTCGAATGTTTCCCAGAATTTGAAAAAATTTCCGCTACTGTTTCCCATGGCATGTGCATATTCACAAACAATAACCGGTCGATCCACATTCTGGCGGGCAAGGGATTCCAGTGTCCTTTTATGGCCAAGTCCGTCATGTGGTGCCGGATACATGGTTGAACCGATATCGAAATGTGAGGGCAGGTCGGCATAGGCCGGATTGACACTTTCGTAATGAATAGGACGGGTTTTATCAATGGTTTTCATTGCATCGGCCATGGCGTAGAAGTTCTTTCCTATTCCTGATTCGTTGCCCAGGGACCAAACCAGGATAGAAGGATGGTTTTTATCCCGTTCCACCATGGAAACGCCCCGATCAACAAAGGCAGCCTCCCACGATGGGTTTTCAGCCAGATATATCTGGTAATTTGCCCATAGATCATGACTTTCGATGTTGGCTTCATCCCATACATATAAGCCATATTCATCGCATAATTCATACCAACGTGGTACATTCGGGTAATGGGCCGTTCTTACGGCATTGATGTTATGGCGTTTCATGAGTTTTATATCCTCAATCATGATTTCCTCTGATACTACACGGCCTTTGTCAGGAGTTATTTCATGCCGGTTCACGCCTTTGAAATATATAGGCTGACCATTCAAAAGCAACTGTGCATCTTTGATTTCCACTTCCCTGAAACCAATTTTTGAAGCCAGGCACATGGTGGTTTCCTGATTTTTATTTTTTAAATGCAGAACAAGGGTATACAGGTTCGGTGTCTCTGCACTCCAGGCTTTGGGCGTCTTGATTTCCTCATCAAAAAGAACTTGTTTTTGGTCCTTTCTCAGTGTCTTTTCAGATGCTGCAATGCTATTTCCATTTTCATCCAACAACTGCATGCCTACGGTATGGCCTTCTGGTTTTGATCTGTTAAAGGTTTTTACATCTATTTTAACTTGTAATCCTGCATTTACATAGCTCTCATCAAAATCGGTTTTCACATAATAGTCGTAAATGCTGACTTCTGGCAGGGCATACATAAAAACATCCCGATAAATACCAGACAACCTCCAAAAATCCTGGCCTTCAAGGTAACTGCCATCTGACCACCTTATCACTTTTGCAGCGAGTTGGTTTTCCCCTTCCTTCAGATATTTTGTAATGTTAAATTCAGTAGGGGTCATGCTTCCCTGGCTGTAACCTACTTCTTTTCCGTTGATCCATAGATAGAATGCTGATTGTACCCCTCCAAAATGTATGAATACCTGATGATTCTCCCAGTTTGCCGGAACGGTAAAAGTTGTCCGGTACAAACCGGTTTCGTTTCCTTCAACAGGTACTTTAGGTGGATTTACCTCAAATGGGTGTTTAATGTTTGTGTAAATTGGTACCCCAAAACCTACCAACTGCCAGTTTGAGGGCACAGGAATGCTATTCCATGAGTTATCATTAAAATTGGTTTTTTCAAAATTCCTGGGTAGCTCAAGCGGATTGTCTGAAAAGAAAAATTTCCATCTTCCATTCAAATTTTGATAAAGGGATGAAGTACTGTCATTAAATTGAAGGGCAGTGTTAATATCCTTGTGTGGAATAAAATAAGCATGCGCCGGAGCCTTATTCTCCCCTATAATTTCCGGATTCATCCAGTCAAAACTTTGCTTACAGGAAAACGTAAGCAGAATTATCAGGCTGCTGATAAAATATAACGGTAGATTTCTCATGATGCAGGTTTAATTTGTTTTTCTCAAACCTACATAAAATTTTCTTTTTACAATACAAACCGTGGTAGTCTATTTAACATTTACCACGTAGTATATTGTTAATCAAAATTAAACGGACATCGTTTTTCTGGTCTTCATTTCCTGGATTTTGTTTACGATATTTCGCAATGCTGATTTTTATAGCATTGTTACGCCTGTATAGTTTGAAGGAGAGATTCCTTTAAGCTCTGCTTTTACTTTTAAATCAACATCCAGGTTATCGATAAATGTATGCAGGGATTGCCGGGTAATGGCTTCATTCGTTCGGGTTAAATCCCGCAGTGCTTCGTAAGGATTGGGGTATCCTTCGCGCCGGAGAATGGTTTGTATTGCTTCGGCCACTACACTCCAGTTTTCTTCCAAATCATCCTCAATTGCAGAAAGATTAATCAATAATTTATCCAACCCTTTCAGGATAGATTTAATGGAAATCAGTGTATGCGCTACAGGCACGCCAATGTTCCTTAATACAGTTGAATCTGTGAGGTCGCGTTGCAGCCTTGAAACAGGCAATTTGGCCGATAAATGCTCAAAAATAGCATTGGCAATGCCCAGGTTACCTTCGGCATTTTCAAAATCAATGGGGTTTACCTTATGTGGCATAGCGGATGAACCCACTTCGCCTTCTTTAATTTTTTGTTTAAAATAATCCATTGAGATGTATATCCAGAAATCACGTGACATATCCAGCAAAATGGTGTTTATCCGTTTCAGGTTGTCAAAAATTGCAGCCAGGATGTCATAATGCTCAATCTGTGTAGTGGTTTGTGATCGTAGCAATCCGAGCTGTTCATTCACGAATTTGTTGCCAAATTCCACCCAGTCAATTTTAGGGTAAGTAACTACATGGGCGTTGAAATTACCGGTGGCACCTCCAAATTTTGCCGGAAAAGGCAATGCTTTTAGTAGTTTCATTTGGTTTTCGATGCGTTCAGAAAATACACGCAACTCTTTGCCCAGCTTGGTCGGGGATGCCGGCTGGCCATGTGTACGTGCGAGCATGGTAATGTCTTTCCAGTTTTCGCTCATTTGTTGAATCTGTTGAATCAAATCTTCAACCAAAGGAATGTATGTTTTGTACAGTGCATCTTTAAGGGAAAGCGGCACAGAAGTGTTGTTAATATCCTGCGAAGTAAGACCGAAATGTATGAATTCTTTGAAACTGCTGATTTTTAATTCGTCAAATTGTTCTTTCAAAAAATATTCAACTGCTTTCACATCATGGTTGGTTTTTTTTTCAATTTCTTTAACGCGGCTTGCTTCCTCCGGAGAAAATGTTTCGTATATAGTCCTTAATCCTTTATAGTATCGCTTATCAAAACCAGATAACTGGGGCAATGGTAATTCACAAAGTGCAATGAAATATTCAACTTCTACTTTTAGGCGATATTTTATAAGTGCATATTCCGAGAAAAAAAGGGCAAGTTCTTCGGTTTTGTTTCGGTATCTTCCGTCAATGGGTGAATTTGCTGTCAATGCTGATAAGTTCATACTTTTTGATTAAATGTTTCAGAAAATGCAAAAATACAATTTTGGTGGTCATTAAGTGCATCCGGACAGATTTACTTCTTTAGCTCTGACATAATTTATCTGCATATTGTTCAATTGTGGGAACACTTATGAAAGTCATGTTTAATATTCCCTACTTTTCATACTTTCGCTACTATAGAGCAAAAATATGGGATTAATAAAGGTATCTGCAGTTTCTTATGCCAATACACTGCCTTTTGTATTTGGACTTACCCATTCACCGGTAGCCGAATTGATTGATTTATCTCTTGATATTCCGGCTGTTTGCGCTGATAAACTAATGTTGGGAGAGGTTGAGTTAGGATTGATACCTGTTGTAGAGACGCTAAAACTTTCACATCCGCAGATAGTCTCTGATTATTGCATTGGCGCTAACGGCAAAGTTAGAACGGTAGCTCTTTTAAGTGATGTGCCTCTTAACCGGATAAAAAGAATATTTCTTGATTTTCAATCCAGAACTTCAGTGCAGCTTGTGAGGATTCTGGCGGAGAAATACTGGGAGGTTAATCCTGAATTTTTATCGGCTGAGCCAGGATTTGAAGAAAAGATTTCGGATACTACTGCAGCAGTGATCATTGGCGACCGGGTTTTTGCAAGGGAAAAAAAACACAAATATGTTTATGATTTGGCTTATGAATGGAAACAATTTACAGGTTTACCATTTGTTTTTGCGGCCTGGGTGTCCCTGACTAAACCTGACAGGCATTTTTTAAAGTCTTTCAACAGTGCATTGCAATACGGACTGAATCATCTGGATGAAGTGACAGCCTCTGCTACACGGAATGAATTCACACAACAGGTGGATTTACACACCTACTTTAAAGAAAACATTGATTTTTATCTTGATGAGGAAAAAAAAGCTTCCATGCAATATTTTCTCTCAATGGTAAAGAAAAACGTACCAGTATAAGAATACCGGCAAGGATGTTGTTATTTTATTTTCAATTATCCCCGAAGTGGTGTATTTTTATCCCTTTAAACTTAATGTCATGCTTACAAAGTTTCGTTCCCTGTTTATTCTGATGGCCGTTCTGTTAACTAGTTTTCAGGAGGTAACCGACAGCATTCCTGCTGATGATAGTAAAACTAAGGTATATGTTTTTAGTATACAGGAGCAAATTGCCAAACCTGCGGTAAGGCTTACCCAGAAAGCGTTTGATGAAGCAGTTTCCATCGGGGCTGATTACATTATCATTCGTTTGAATACTTACGGCGGATTGGTTGATGCTGCAGATTCCATTCGGACCCGGGTTTTAAACAGCCCCATTCCTGTATTTGTATTTATTGATAATAATGCGGCTTCTGCAGGTGCATTGATCTCCATTGCTGCAGATTCCATTTACATGAGGCCAGGAGGTAATATTGGGGCAGCTACCGTTGTGAATCAAACCGGTGAAGCCGTGCCGGATAAATACCAGTCATACATGCGTTCCACCATGCGATCCACGGCAGAAGCTCATGGGAAAGACACAGTTATCCGCGGCAATGATACCATCATTACCTGGCACCGTGATCCATTGATTGCCGAAGCCATGGTTGATCCCAGAACCTACATAGAAGGCATTGTTGACACAGGTAAAGTGTTGTCGTTCACTACTGAGGAGGCTATTGAGTATGGTTACTGTGAGGGATCCGCAAAAAATATCGCAGAAGTCATTGCCAAAGCAGGGATCACTGATTATGAAATTATTAATTACAGGCCTTCCGGCGTTGACAGGATTATTGGTTTTCTCCTTTCTCCGGTAGTCCAGGGGATTCTGATTATGTTAATTCTTGGAGGATTGTATTTTGAACTGCAAACTCCGGGCATTGGATTTCCACTGGGTGCCGCTGTAATTGCAGCCATTCTGTATTTTGCACCCCTGTACCTCGAGGGCCTGGCAGAAAACTGGGAGGTGCTGGTGTTTATTATTGGGGTTATCCTTATCGGAGTTGAGATATTTGCCATTCCAGGTTTTGGAATAGCAGGCGTATCAGGCATTGTGCTTATGGTGGTGGGCTTAACTATGAGCATGGTGGATAATGTGATATTTGAGCTTAATGGTGTTGCTGCATTTAACAAGGTGGTTAAAGCATTTGCTATTGTAATGCTTTCCATGGTGATAGCCATGATTGGTTCTATCACACTCAGTAAGCGTTTTCTTACCACCGGGTCATTGTCATTTTTGGCCTTACAAACATCCCAGTTAAGTACCGATGGTTTTATTGGTATCGACATCAGACAAAAATCCCTGGTGGGAAAAACCGGGGTTACTATGACCATGTTGCGGCCTTCAGGTAAGGTTATTATTGATAATGAAATTTATGATGCCAAAGCTGAAATCGGTTATATTGAAAAGAATGTTGATGTGAAGGTTATCCGGGATGAGACAGGTCAGGTTTATGTAGTTAAATTACAGTAAAAGTCTAAAATTTATCATTGATGCAACATCCGGCACGTCTGTTATTTAAAATTATCGCAGGTACCATCATTGTGTTTCTGCTTTTTTTTGTGACGGTCTATTTTTTAACTAAAGGCGAATATCCTGTAAAAGAAACGATATCCAGTGATGCCTCACTTCCGCAGGACACCATAAATGATGCACCGTTTCATGTAAAGGCTTTCGGTAACCCCGAAAATCCGGTTATCATTTTTGTGCATGGAGGGCCAGGCTTCGATTTTAATTACCTTTTACCCCTGGAAACATTAAAAGATAGTTTTTATCTTGTTTTTTACGATCAGGCCGGATGCGGATTATCACCCAGGTATGATGATCCGGAGTTATCTTTTGAGAGGGCTGTAGACGATTTGCTTGGATTTATCCGGAATAATCAAAACGGAAGTTCACTCTACCTCGCAGGCCATTCTTTTGGTGCTCAACTGTCCCTGGCAGCTTTTAGCAGGGCAGGTTCGCTGGTGCAAAAAGTAGCCCTTATCGAGCCTGAGTTTCTGACAGATGAAACGCTTGAACAGTTTGTCCAAAAAACCAATTACATGCGTCCCGGATTTACCTGGCCCATGCTAAAGTATATGATAACATACTGGTTTCGCTCATTGCACATTGATCAACCGGATAAACATGCCAATCAGGATTATTTTTACGGGCATTTTGCCACGGCATATTCAGTTAAAGGGCATCCATACCAGTCATACCTTTGTAATTTGAGCGACCATCCTATTGTTATAAACCGATACGGAGCTGTTGCTTCCGCCGCCTTGTTACGTTCACTATTTTCTGAACAAGGGAATCTGGATTATGAGTTTATCATACCCGGACTTATCAATAAGGCAGATTCAGTCCTCTTTATCGCCACAGACTGCAATCAGCTTACAGGGATTGAAACACAGCAGGTGCACCAGCAGCTTCTGCCGGGGTCACGACTGGAAATCATCAGAAATTCAGGATATAATCCGGTATTTTATCAGCCCGAAGATATTGATAGTACTCTAAGGGTGTTTTTTCGGTATGTTAGCCATACCAGATCAGGTGCGTGAGTTTTTATAAAAATCTATAATGGAATTCAGTTCCTTTTCAATTTCTGAAGCACCTTCTCCCAGCAGGAAACCTATCTTTTGAACCATTTCAAGGTTTTTGTCAATTACCTCCGAGACCCGGGTGATAACCTCTGCCTTTTGTACTTCGGGTGAACTCATGTCACGAATGATGGCACCAACAATTTTGTGCTCCCTAATTGGGAAAATAGATACATTAAAT
Organism: uncultured Bacteroidales bacterium; assembly: GCA_964652315.1. Taxonomy (GTDB): domain Bacteria; phylum Bacteroidota; class Bacteroidia; order Bacteroidales; family JAAAOM01; genus CAZZBU01. Next base: position 23,161 of record CAZZBU010000031.1, on the reverse strand, counting down.
ATTTTGTCTTGGAGATCCATGTCCCGGTTTTCAATCACTTCATTATTTTTTAAAACAAAAGTAAACAGGTTGTGCGCATTGAAGGGTAAAAGCGATTTTAAGTCAGCTCCTTCCAGCCCGGGGACAACCTCGTTTACCTCTTTGAGTTCTTCGCCCATCATGTTGATAAAACTGAGGTTGGTCTTTATCACTTTCAGGTTTTCATCTGCTATGATAATCCCTGCCCGAAGTTTTTGTATCACAGAATTCATTAATTCCGAGGTGTATTCCACAACGTCTTTTTCCTGCTGAAATTTCCGGGTGGAATCATTTAATGCTTTGGTCAGTTCAGTCAGTTTTTTTTCTTTTGAATTTAATGTTTGTTCAAACTGAATCAATTTATTGTGCGCAAAAGTAGTGCACATCTCGGGTTTGGCCACCCCACGGGCAATGGCAATGGCAAAATCACGGCATGAACCAAAACCACAGCGTTCACATCCAAAATTTGAATTGGTTGATTTATCAAGTTGGTCCAGAATGGCATTTATCTCATTTTCGTCTGGCATTTTTAACCGTTGGTCGTCAGGTTTGAAGGTTGCTGAAAAATCAACCTTTTGATATTTTTCGAGGTTTTTGTTCCATTCAAACCTGAAGAAATTCCGTAGGCGTTTGTTGGCATAATTTACAACAAAGGTCTGCCGCTGCAGTCTGTTTTTACTTTTACTCATCCCTGGGCCAAGCAATGAGTTGCCAAAAGACACATAAAAATGCTTTTGTATGGTATCGATGCTTTTTTCAAACTCGTTGATTCCGGAAATCATTTCTTCTTCACCTTCGAGGGTAATGATTTGTTTACTCAAAAGGTTTTCATCCAAATCCGCTGCCTGGATGAGTCCGTTTACCAGAGGATACAGCGAGCCTTTATATCCCAGCGGCGGATCAAAATCTGAGAATTCAAGGTTTGCTTCGGTGATGTTGTATTCACGGAACAACTGACGCAGTTCAGTAAAGGTAAGGACGGCATCAATATGTGCATCATTTTTATAGCGCAAAGCTTCGTTTTTTGTGGCTATCTCAGGCCCGAAGTAAATGAGTTTTACGTCATTGCCATAAATGCTTTTAATTACCTTTGCTGTGGCTATCATGGGCGATACCAGGGGTGCCAGGTTATCCACCAGCCCAGGTTTGTATTTTTCAATGTAATTTACCACCACAGGATCAACAGAGGTGATGTAGTATTTGCCTTTAAAATTGGCAAACAGGTCCTTGTACTGGTAGGCTATCAAATCCACACCAAAGGATACTTCATGGACTTTTGAGATGCCCAGGGTGCGTATCATTTGAACGAATTTTCTGTAATCTGTAATGTCATCAAACTCTCCGGCAATGCTCGGCGAAACAATGGCAATTGTTTTGTTTTGTTTGTCAGCCAGTATTTTTTTTGTTTCAGCAACGTTGCTCCGGTAATGGATGGTAGTCGTAGGACATGCATTCAAGCAATTGCCACACCCAATGCACGAAGCGGTAACAACCTCAGGATAGTCGTTTTTCTTTACCCGGATAGCATCTACCGGACACACCCTGACGCATGCATAACAGGTTACACAACCTTTTTCATCAATGGTAACCAGGGGTGGTTCCTGCTTAATGTTTTTTTTCATAAATCCTGATATGTAAGCTTATTTGGTAAATTCTGACAATGCTTTTTCAAGGGTGGCAATAATGTTTTCTTCATTTACACCTTCTACCGTTTTGTCGTTTATCTTGATGTTTGGCCCGCAACTACAATGGCCCAAACAATGATAACCTTTAAACTCTATGTCGTCTTTAAAGGGGAGTGTTTTCAGATAGTCACGGATTACAAACTGTAATTTTTTATTGCCTCTTGCAAAACAGGAACTTCCCATACATAATACTATTTCAATTTTGGTTGTACCCATACAAAACTTACCTGTGTTGATTATTGCTTGTCTCTTAATCTATCGGTGAAATTTAATGAAATTCTGACTATATAAAAAACTTATTCGTTATTTTTATAACAATAAGCTTTTACTTCAGGTGAATGTTACCTAGTTTTGTAAAGCACATTTTTATAACATCATCTGGGCAGTAGAACATTTATTTATATTTTATTGAATGATTTATGGACAAAAAAGTACTACCCGAAAAGACTGTAGCCCGGTTAAGCGAATACAGGCGAACGTTGCTTGATTGCCTTTCGCGTGGGAAAACGCATATATTTTCTTATGAGATTGCCGAACTACATCACATCACTGCTGTCCAGGTTCGTCGTGACATTATGTTTTTGGGTTATTCCAGTTCAGGACGACGGGGATATGATATCCGGGAACTAATCAGGTATATTGGACGCAAGATTGATTACCGCGGTGTGTTGAATGTAGCTGTGGTAGGTATTGGTAATTATGGCCGGGCCATCTCAGCATATTTAAAAGGAAAACGGCAGACCATGGAAATTGTAGCCGGGTTTGATGTAAATCCGGTGGTAATTGATAAAGATTATTCCGGAATTCCCTGTTATTCTCTCGAAAAAGCAAAAGAAATTATTAAAGAAAAAAGAATTGCCATAGCCATTCTTACCGTTCCACCGGGCTCTGCCGAGGAAGTAGCTGATTACCTTGTTGAATGTGGTATTAAAGGAATCCTCAATTATACATCGGTATTGTTAAAAGTACCTGATCATGTGTATCTCGAAGAGTATGACATGATTACATCCCTGGAAAAACTGGCGTATTATGTTAAAAATTCCAGGAAAAGATAACCTTGCTACGTAAACTGGTATTCGATGCTGTTTCCTGTAATTTAATCAAAACAAACCATCCAAAAGTATTATCTTTGTGGCAATGCCAAAATGGTCGTGGATGTCAGGGACCTTCTGGTCTCAAAGGGTGTAAATTTCAATTTCAGTCATTCGGAAATCTATTTTTAACTATGGTCAGGTCAGACAAAGAAAAGCTGTTTGGAAAAACTCTTGATGAACTCAAGGCACTGGTTTCGGACCTGGGACTGCCTGCGTTTAATGCCAAAATATTAGCTGAATGGCTTTATAAAAAAGGCGTTGCTTCATTTGATGAAATGACCAATCTGTCAAAAAAAGCCCGGCTCCAATTGAATGAAAAATACACAGTTGGCCTGACCCCCTTTTCAGCTGTTGAAATATCCGCTGACGGCACCAAAAAATACCTTTTTCCGGTAGGCCTTAAGAAATATATTGAAGCTGCATATATACCTGAAAAAGAAAGGGCTACATTGTGTGTTTCATCCCAGGCCGGCTGTAAAATGGGCTGTCTCTTTTGTATGACAGGGAAACAGGGTTTTCAGGGAAACCTTACCGCCGGGGAAATTGTGAATCAAATACACAGTTTACCCGAAAAGGATGCAATAACCAATGTGGTTTACATGGGAATGGGTGAGCCATTTGACAACATCAGCAATGTATTAAAATCCCTGGAAATACTAACCGCTGATTATGGCTATGCATGGAGCCCTAAACGCATTACCGTTTCATCCATTGGTATTGTGCCCGCCCTGAAACGTTTTCTTGACGAAAGCAAATGCCATCTTGCTATTAGTCTTCATACACCATTTCATGAAGAACGAAAGGAGTTAATGCCAGTTGAGAATGTATATTCCCTTCAATCCATAATAGATATAATAAAGCAATACGATTTTACCGGACAGCGTCGTGTTTCGTTCGAGTATATTATGTTTAAAGATGTCAATGATACCCCACGGCATGTCAAAGAACTGGTAAAGCTTCTGGATGGGTTAAAATGCCGCATCAACCTTATCCGCTTTCATCCCATTCCAGGCACACCCTTGCTTGGATCTGACGAACAGGCCATCAATGAGTTTAAAGAGTTGCTTAATAATAAAGGAATTACCACAACCATCCGTGCTTCCCGGGGCATTGATATATCTGCTGCCTGCGGGTTGCTTTCTACTAAACAGTTAGTAGGTAATCAGGAAACTGATTATTAATCAACAGGTTGTTGATTTCTTTTTTTCAGGGATATTGATTTTTCCAGTATTTTTGTATTGTAAAACTCAGCGCAGAGGAATGAGGTTGTTTCAGATAAAAATATTTTTAATTGTTGGGATTATCATAGTTGTTCTGCCCAATATTCTGTCAGGCTTTGGATATTATTCTCTGGGGCAGAAAGCCAATGAACCGCTTCAAAACATCTCTTCTCCTGATAAAACGTTTATTGATGATTACCTGAAAGTTGCAAAAACTCTTGTGGATCAAAATCCGGATTCGGTTGTTGTACTTACGCAAAAAATTCTTACAGGCTACAATCATAACACATCTGCCAAGCAGGAAGCAGATGCATATTACTATCTTGGTGAAGCACTTTCAAATCTGAACCGATTTAAACCGGCAATTGATAATTTCAAGCATGCAAGGATTAGATATAAAAATCTTGAATTGCACCCTGATTTGGCTTTGATAGATTTACGATTAGGATTAATGTATTATTACACTGGCAATTTTGAGCTGGCCATCAATGCCTATCAACAGGCTCTTGAATTTTTTACTGAAAAGGACGATCAAATAAACATAGCCAAGGCATACCACAACCTTGGCATGGTTTATAATGAAATAAAAGACCCAAACAGGAGTATTTCATACTACAAAAAGGCCATCACCAGTTATCAAAAAACGAATGACAAAGAGGGAATAGCAGCGCTTTATCAGAACATAGGCGTTTCGTATGCCCAGCTAAATAATGATACCAAAGCACTGGAAAATTACCAACGTTCCATGTATCACTATCGCGTAATGGGCAATGAAAACGGGGTGGCCATTACCCTTGTGAATATTGGTAATATTCATAAGCGAAAGAAAGAATATCAGGAAGCGCTGGATAAATTCTATACCGCTGTCAGTTATTTTGAGGAGCAAAACCGTGTATGGGAATTGATGCATACCTATCTTGATATGGGAGATGTGTTTCAGGCAATCGGTAAGTATCAAATAGCATTGGATTATTTAATTCAAGGGCTCGAAATGGCCAGGGAAAATAATTTTCAGGCTGTCGAAGTGAATTTTTACCTAAAGCTTTCCAATACTTATCGCGAAACAGGTAATTACAAAATGGCTTATGAATATTTTAAGGAATATTCCATGCTGGAAACTAAAATTTTCAGGGGTGAGAATGCCAACAGAATAAAAGAACTTGAAGCAAAATACAACCTTGAAGTGAAAGATCGGGAACTGGCTGAAAAAGTAGCTGAACTCCAGGAACAGAAGATGCAGAAGATGTTCTATTTTGTAGGGCTGTTTTTATTGCTCATCCTGGTGGTGTTTTTCATTTATCATAATATCCGTAAGGATAAGGAAAGAAAAACCCTTATGCGGAACCAGCAGAAACTGGAAGATCTTGTGGCCCGGCGTACCGCCGAACTGAAAATTGAAATGACCGAAAGGCGCATCGCCGAGGAGTCTGATAAATTAAAGTCGGCATTTCTGTCCAATATGAGCCATGAAATACGGACGCCGATGAATGCCATCATTTCCTTTAGTAATTTTTTGAAAGATCCCGGGCTGGATGAAGAGCGACGGACCGAATACCTTGGGTACATTGTTTCAAGCGGTAAAACACTGCTCCGGCTTATAGATGATATCATTGACTCAGCCAAGATCGAAGCAAACCAGTTAAAAATTAAGAAAGCGCCCTTTAATGTTAATAGCCTGATGCGCGAACTGTATAACCTGTTAAAGGAAAACCCGGAAAATTCCCAAAATCAGCAGGTAGAAATAATTCTTAATGAGGATAATCAACATAAAAATTATATTGTTAAAACCGATCGCATCAGGCTCAGGCAAATTCTGACAAACCTGATTGATAATGCCCTGAAATATACAGAGAAGGGAGTGGTGGAATTCGGATTTACCATTTCAAAAGCCAGTTACCTGCTCTTTTATGTCAAAGATACTGGAGTGGGCATACCACCTGAGAAGGCAGAAAAAATTTTCAACCGCTTCTCAAGAATATCTGCTACTAACGATAAAATTCTCAGTGGGACCGGTCTTGGGCTGTCAATTTGTAAAGACCTGGTGACCCTGTTGGGAGGAAAAATATGGTTTTCTTCGCAACAGGATAAAGGGACAACATTTTATTTTACCATACCGGTAACAGAAATTAAGGAGACAAGCGATCCTGAGATGAGGATGAAAACAAACGGGAATAGGGCATTGCCCTATAATTGGGACAGCAAACTTATCCTTGTAGCGGAAGATGACGACTTGAATTTTAAAATTCTGGAAACTATCATTTTGCGCAATAATGGAAGAATTGTGCGGGCTACCAATGGTAAACTGGCTGTGGAGTATTCCAGGGATCAGGCTTTTGATTTGGTTTTGATGGATATTCAAATGCCGGAAATGGACGGCTATCAGGCTACGCGCGAAATAAAACGAATGAATATCCGCATACCTGTGATTGCTCAAACAGCCTTTGCAATGCGCGATGAACGGGATAAATGCATTGAAGCCGGTTGCGACGATTATATAGCCAAACCCATCAATGCTGTTGAATTACAAGGAAAAATTAGTAAATACCTTTGTTGAAACCCGCCTTGATTTAGAATCAATCTAAATTATTTTCAAGCGTAAAGATTGATATTTTAGTTACTTTTGTTATTTAAATAACAACTTTCCCACAGTCGGAGGATTGGGTATACTTTCCTTGTCCAACGACCAGCAGAAAGTCTGATCCAAAAGTATTCTGATGGAAAAGCGTATCGGTTCTGTTCTTATCTTAATTAATGAAAAGGACAGCATAAACAAGCTTAATCATATCATTTCAGATCATGCGGATATAATCCTTGGGCGTCAGGGGTTACCACTTCGTGATAAACAAATCAATGTTATTTCATTGGTGCTTGAAGGTACAACGGACCAGATGAGTGCTTTAACCGGAAAATTAGGCAGGCTTTCAGGGGTACAGGTTAAAAGTATTGTGGCCAGGGTATGAACAACCGGTCAGCAGTTTTTTTGAATAATTAGTTATGGGGTTAATCAAACATAACTGACCGAAGTTACCCATACCGGCAATATTATAATTTTTATAAGAACATTGAACAAACATGAGATTTATACCTGAAAGATATAAAATAGCGGACAAGCCCATGCAACCCTTCATTGATGTTGCAGAAATAGAAGGCTTTTTGAAGGCAAAAAATCCTGATAAAGCACTGGTACGTGATGTCATTGCAAAATCCCTTGATAAAAACCGGCTTAACCTCTCAGATGTGGCTGCGCTGTTGAATGCTTCTGATCCTGAGTTGATAGAAGAAATCAAGGCAGGGGCCCATGCCCTTAAAGAAAAAGTCTATGGGAACCGTATTGTGCTGTTTGCACCACTCTATGTTGGAAATAAATGCACCAATAATTGTTCTTATTGTGGCTTCCGGACTTCAAACAAAACGGCTATTCGGAAAACACTCTCAAACATAGAGCTGATTAATGAGGTTAAAGCATTGGAAGACAATGGCCAGAAAAGGTTAATCCTGGTTTTTGGCGAACATCCGGAGTACAATCCCTCATATATAGCCGACACAGTAAAAACGGTTTACAGTGTGCATAGCGGAAACGGAGAAATCAGACGGGTGAACATCAACGCCGCCCCCCTTGACATTGAAGGGTACCGCATGGTGAAGGAAGCAGGGATTGGCACTTACCAGGTTTTCCAGGAAACGTATCATCCCGGAGCCTATAAAAAATACCATTTGGGCGGAAGAAAAGCAGATTATGACTACAGGTTGACTGCGCTGGATCGTGCGCAGGAGGCCGGACTTGATGATGTAGGTATCGGTGCATTGTTCGGATTGTACCACTGGAAGTTCGAGGTTATGGCCCTGGTCAGGCATACCAACCACCTGGAAGCCTGTTACAATGTTGGGCCACATACCATCTCATTTCCACGGATAAAAGATGCTGCGGTTGAAGCGGCCCGGGTTGATTATGAAGTAAGCGATGATGAATTTGCACGGCTGGTGGCTATCCTTCGGCTGGCTGTGCCCTATACCGGACTGATACTTACGGCCAGGGAAAATGCAGCCCTGCGAAAAGAAGTACTGAAGTATGGAGTATCGCAGATCGATGGCGGCACAAAAATAGAACTGGGATCGTATGCCCAAAAGTCCTCATCCCTGCAGGATTTAAAAAGGGAACAATTTAAGATTAGTGATGAACGATCCCTGAATGACGTGATTGAAGAATTGCTGCAGGAAGAATATTTACCTTCATTCTGTACTGCCTGTTACCGTTTAAACCGTACCGGTGAGCATTTTATGGAATTTTCAGTACCGGGCTTCATCAAGCGGTTTTGCTCACCCAATGCCATGCTTACCCTGGGTGAATATTTAGAGGACTATGCACCTGAAAGCACCTCAGAAAAAGGCTGGAAGCTTATAGAAAATGGCTTGAATGAGGTTGTGGATGACAAACGAAAAAGTGAATTGAAAAACCGCCTGCAGCGCATAAGGGCAGGTGAACGTGATTTGTATTTCTAGTGTCATGTCATGTTTACTTTTGCGGTTGGTAGGCCCCGTCAGTGGTCAACGACCCTGATGGTGGCTAGACGAGATAATAATCTTACATGACACCGGCCGTTCAATCAAAAACCTGGAATTTTTGTTACAATAGCATAACCCGAAATACCAGAAAGATGGACCAAAAAAATGTGGTGAGGAATTTGTTGTATGCGATTGGTTTGCTGGCTTTATCAGTAGTTTCCTGTAATAAGGATGAGAAATACAGCTGCGAACATGATGGTAAAATTATCGCCTACGATTTCAGGGAATGTATGTGTTGCCCGGGATGGTACATTAAAATTAACGATGATACCCTAAAATTTTCTGCGGTTCCGGGCGAAGATGCGCTTTGGCAGGAAGTAAACATTGAAGGGTTTCCTGTTTATGTAGAAATTACCTACCAGCCTGTTACAGGTGAATGTGCTGATGAAAACTGGGAAGCAACCTGCTTAAAAATTAAGGACTGACATTCCAGGAGTTAAAATAGCAGTACCGTAACACGGTAGACCAATATTCTTTAATTCTGTTGGCATACAATAAAACTACTCTTACCCTGGCTGGATCGGACATGTTGTCCGTTCCCGGTATTACATAAAAACCCGTGGTAAATTAGCGTAATTCGCGGTTAAATATATTAACATGCGGTTATCAGGCCCCAAAGATGGAGCTAACAGATAGTTTAGCCCAATAAAATTACCTTTTCCTCTTGGCAAAATGTTTCGAATCCCCCCATTGGCCCCATCCAATGTCATGGCCAGCCAGGTGGATGCGGGCTTCAAGGCAATTACGGCAATCATCGGCGCTATCCTGGGTGCAGGGTTTGTTTTGATAGAGCAGATAGTCATCCCGGTACACCCCGGGTGTGATATTTGGCATCATAATATTTGCGCCAACCTTAAGCGCTTTTTCACGGCCCAGCTTATCAATGCTTTGCAATGCCGTGGTGGCAGCAATGTTGATATCAGGCATCACAATCCGAAGGATAGCAATCATTTTTAATGACAGTTCAAACCGTTTTGACAGGGGTAGGAGTGCCTCTTTTTTGGCAAACAAAGGTGTATCTTCATGCTCAATATAGGGGCCCATACCAACCATATCAATGTCAAAATTTTTCAGAAAAAGTAAGTCACCCGCCAGATCATCCAGGGTTTGTCCGGGCAGGCCAATCATTACGCCGGTACCGGTCTGATAGCCGGTGGCCTTCAGGTCGTGCAGGGCCTGTACTCTTTTTTCAAAGGTATGAATGGAGTTTTCCGGATGAATTTGTTTGTACAATTCCGGGTTACTCGACTCGATGCGCAATAAATAGCGGTGTGCTCCGGCATCAAACCACTGTTGGTAGGTTTCCCGGCTTTGCTCACCCAGTGAAAGGGTGATTCCTACTTTTTGGTTGGTTCGTTTTTTAATTTCTCTCAATAGTCTGGTTATGCGTTCAGTAAAGGACTTGTTACTCACCTCGCCCGACTGCATCACAACGCTGCCATAATTATTTTCATAGGCAAAATCCACGGCTTTCAGAATTTCATCGTCACTGAGGGTGTAGCGGTGGACGTTTGTGTTACTTCTGCGAATGCCACAATACAGGCAGTCCTTCTTGCATACATTGGAGATTTCGATAAGTCCCCGGAAGTAAACTGTGGATCCAACCAGGCCTTTTTTTACCGCGGCAGCTTTTTCAAAAAGTGCTTTTTTGTCCTCGCCCTCTGCAGCCAGCAATCTGACAATATCCTCACGGGAGAGCGTGTCTTTATCTAATAATTCTTTCATGCAATATCTTCTCAACCAATAACTGAATAGCGCATGCAAAAGTATGGAATCAGTCGATTTCTTTTACAGAATTTCGATAGTTTTTTTGGCTCGAAGCATGAAGCTCTTAGTTCGAAGGAAGAAGCTGGAAGGGTAAAGCTACAAGAAAATGTATGGTGTCAGAATAACATTTCATTTTTTGTAAACACTTCATTTTCAATGTGCAGCACACTGCAGGGCCATTCCGGGAAGTCCCGAAACCATGCTGCACACTGCAAGGCCATTCCGGGAAATTCCGAAACCATGCTGCACACTGCAAGGCCATTCCGGGAAATTCCGAAACCATGCTGCACACTGCAGGGCATTTCCGGGAAACTCCGAAACCGTGCTCCGCCCTGCAGGGCACTTCCGGGGAATTCCGATACTATGTTTCATACTGCCTGACAATTTGGATCAACTCCTGTTAGGTGTAGCGACCTCGCTACGTCTTAGTAAACAAGGCCTCCGGCCTGTTTTTATTATTTTACAATTATTGAGATGATAACAACAATTGATTTCCTGTTATTTTATTGATTTCATTTTGGAAATAAAGAATTAATATCACAATTTCTGCCATCAGTGATACGCTTTCAGGGAGTTAGGCTACGATAAAGTCTTTCCCTGGATGCCCTCAAAATATAAGTAATCACAAAAATGCAAAATTTGAAATCGCTGGTTTTATTGTTATTTTTGTATATGAAAAAAAATTTTAGCAATGAACAGGTTAATAACTATAGATAAGGAAATATTAAGTGGCATTCCTGTTATTTCAGGTACAAGAGTGCCAGTAAAAAATCTTTTTGATTATCTGGAAACCGGAGAATCATTGGAAACATTTTTACTGGATTTTCCATCCGTAAAAAAAAAACAGGCTATTGCATTGCTTGTTGCGGCTCAAAAATTATTAATGACATCATCTGAAATATTGTATGAAGATATTGCTTGATGAATGTATGCCAGTTAGATTAAAGCAATACCTACCTGGTTTTGAAGTTTACACGGTTAATGAAATGGGTTGGACAAGCCTGAAAAATGGAAACCTCATGAAAGTTGCCACTGAATCGGATTTTAAAGTAATGATAACAGTTGATAAAAATTTGCAGTATCAGCAGAACCTTAAAGCATATGATATCTCCATTGTTGTCTTAGATGTCCTATTCAATCGGCTTGAAGATTTTGTTCCTTTGATACCAAAATTTATCGAACTCCTGCCAAAGTTAGAAAGAAAAACGGCCTACGTCATCAAATAGTAAAATCCCACGCACAAAGACAATCTTTCTTAAGTGTAGTGTCTTTGCTACGTTTGAGTAACCCGGACTTTTCCCCCAGAATCACATAACATTACTGATTCCAATCCCCTACTCCGTGTACTTCTGTGATTCCCCTTTGTGCCCCTTTGTGGTAAAATAATTCGAAAAGGATAAATTTTATTCAAACCCTAATCTCTGCTCACCATTCATCAATCAATCCTTAGGTTTCCTACAAATAGTCTTCCCCTTCAAAATTCCTGGTAAACGGTGCCACCACCCGGTTGTACACCCCCTGTACGTAAGCAATGGCCAGTCCGTAATTGGTAATGGGAATATGGGCATCTTTTGCCGGTTTTAGCCGGTTCACAAGCTGTTTTCTTGTCACAACACAGCCACCGCATTGAATGACCAACGCATAGTCTTCAACCGGGCGGGTAAGGTTATTCAAGCCGGCAATGGTGTCAAATTCAAGTTTTTTGCCTGTAAACTGGCTTATCCAACGCGGGATTTTCACCCGCCCGATATCATCGCACGATACATGATGGCTGCACGATTCAAGCATCAGCACGCGGTCGCCATCCTTAAGTTTATCAATGTGCAGGGTACCATCCAGGTAAACCGGGAAATCACCCTTGAAATGAGCCAGCAGCACACTGAATCCAGTCAATGGGATGTGCTTGGGGATGGAAGCCTCGACTTTTAAAAACAACGAACTATCCGTAACCACCAGGGCGGGTTCAATGCCTGTTTTCCTCAGAAAAACATCCACCTCCCTTTCTTTTACCACCACGGCGATGCAATCGTTGTCGAGCACGTCGCGAATGGCCTGGACCTGTGGGAGAATCAACCTGCCTTCCGGGGCTTCAATGTCAATGGGGGTTACCAGCATTACTACATCACCGTAACTTACCAGGTTACCCAGCAGGGTGGGTTTTGTGTAGGCAGTTTCGGGCATGTGTTTAACCAGCAGATTGATAATCTTTTGGATGCCAGTTGATTTAACCAGCGTAAAATCCACCACATCGGTTTTGTATGCCTCGGAAAGCTGCTTCAGAAGCACCGGATCCAGCGGGTGCAAATCAGCTTTATTATGGATAATGAAAAACGGGACCCCATATTCATAGAACCGGTCAATGAGTTTTTTTTCAGGGGCATCAAAGGTGTTGTTGCTAATCAGCAAAACCGCTAAGTCTATTTGTTTCAGGGCATCAAGGCTTTTGGCAACCCGCATGGTACCCAGGTCACCAATATCGTCCATGCCGGCGGTATCAATTATAATGGAAGGGCCAATACCAGCTATCTCTACCGATTTTTTTACCGGATCGGTAGTGGTACCTGCCACAGGTGAAACAATGGAAATATCCTGATCGGCCAGGGCATTCAGGAGGCTGCTTTTCCCGTAGTTTCTGCGTCCAAAAATTCCGATATGGGGTTTATTCTCCCTTGTTTTTTTCATAATCCAAAATATCCTTAATGCTAAATCCTTCTTTAATGATGTTTTCAGGTTTAAGAATTGCGGTCAGCATATCTTCAGGAACCATTTGTAAAATCCGGTTTGCCTCAAAAATGTCGGCTTGATGGCCCTTCATGTATACGGCGAGTTCCGTTGCAGACGAATATCCAATATAAGGCACAAGGGCAGCAGTTATGCCCGGACTGCTTAACACCTGATGTTGGGATGCCCCTTCATGTATACTGATTCCTGCAACAAGGTTTTCATGAATGGTTTTATTGCAGGCTTGCAACAGGGTTATGCTTTCAATCATGCTGTGGCCAATAACTGGCAGGTATGCATTCAGGTCAAGGCAGCCTTGTGCCGACAAGCTACTAACAATGCTGTCATTGGCATAAATGCGGTGGGTGGCACTCACCGTAAATTCTGTAATCACGGGATTGATCTTTCCGGGCATGATGGAGCTGCCGGTCTGTTTAGCAGGAATATCCAAAGTCTTTGGTTTTGCCAAATCAGAGGACAACAGCCGGAAATCATTGGTCATTTTTTCAAGATTAACCGCATGGGCCTTTAGGATAGCATGGATTTCAACCAGGCTGTCAAGATTGCTCGTCTGATCGGCCAGGTTTTCAGCTTTGGAAACGGGTAACCCTGTCTGTTGCTGAATTTTCTTTATGGTTTCAAAAATGAAATACCTTGGCACTGCCAATCCGGTACCCACTGCCGACCCCCCCAGATTCACGGTTTTTATGCGTTCAAAACATTTCGAAACGCGCCACCAGTCGCGTGACAAGGCTTCATTGTATGTGCTCAGTAATCTTCCAAATGTAGTTGGCACGGCCTCTTGCATTTGGGTGAAGCCAATCCGCAGGGTATACCGGTATTGTTTCTCGAGTTTTTCAATGCCTGCCCGGAGGGTGTTAATATCTTTTTCGAGTCCTTCGAGTAAACGAAGCAAAGCAACTTTCAGGGAGGTAGGAACCACATCGTTGGTCGATTGGTAGATGTTGGCATGTTCAATGGGGTGGATAACATCATAATCTCCGGGCTTCCTGTTTAACTCCAAAAGGGCCAGGTTTGATATAATTTCATTCACGTTCATGTTGATGCTGGTGCCTGCTCCCCCACTTATGGCAGGGACTATAAAATGCTCGAAGTGATTGCCGTCTTCAACTTGTTGCGCAGCATGTATCATAGCATCCAGCTTTTCCACGCTTATTTTTTTTAGTGCCTGAGGAAATTTGTTAAATTTATTTTCCACAGCATGATTAAAATCCCGGCATGTAAGGTAGATGCATTTTTTTATGGTACCCATGGCTTTATACCATTCAACAGAAAACCGTGTATGGTCAGGGAAATTTTGTTTTGCCCTAAGGGAATGTATCCCGTACAAAGCATCCCTATCAATTTCAAGATGGCCTGTGATATCTTTTTCAATGCGGTGCATACGCTCAAATTTTATGTAAAACTAATCAAAAGACCGCGTTGTCCCAACATCCTTTTATCAATGCCGGTTACTTAAAACTATAATTTACATGGAAATTAGATTTTGGTGCGGATTTAGTGCTTTATTATTTTAATGGCGATTCCTTCTTTGCCTCATAAACAAGAAGTAACCGCATAAGCCAAATCAAACAGCACCAATTTATAGGGAGAAAAATGGGTGAAAAACCTTTACCTGATTAGTAATATGGATAATACCAACCATTTGATCTATGAAATATGAAGTTCAAAAACTTTTAAAATATGCAAAGAAATAACACCCGACACGATACGTTTTCTCAAAGCAATAATTATATTTGTACAAGTTTTAACCCTTAAAACCGTAAATTGATGAATATTAGATTTGCAGTCAGGAAAATACAATTGGTAATCCCAGTTTTTACAATCTTAGTTATTGCCGGATGCAATACAGCTAATCGTGATGCTCAAACTACAGATACACAGGAACAGGCGACTGAACTCAACAAGCAGGAAATTGAAGCAAATGTTGAAGCGTTGGTTGCTGATTTGCCTACCCCTTTTGAGTTCGCTCAGATGTTGAATGAAATAGGTATCCGGTATGTATCTGAGGTATTAAACACAGTAAACAATGTAGATAATTATTTTACAGAAAAAAGTCAGGCTCTAAACCTCGGCGTCTACAGTGCTGATTTGGGATATTCTACCATTTACGAGAACCAGGAAGATATCCGGGCCTATATGGAAGCAGTAAAAACTCTGCTTGATGAGCTAAAGGTGGATGTTGATTATTCCTTTTTAATGGACGAAAATCACAAGGAAAGGATGGCAGATAAAGATACAATAGTTGATGTAGTGACAGAAACTTTCTTTGAAGCCTATGAATTCCTGAATGAGAAAAACTCACCCGAACTGGCTGCCCTGATGGCTGCAGGTATGTGGATTGAAGGGGTTTATATAGCAACACATATCTCTGATGAATCTTTTGATAATGTGGATATGGTAAAGCTGATTTATGAACAAGGCAATACCCTTACACCTTTGATTGATCTATTGAATAAATTTGAAGGTAGTAACGAAGTTAAAGATTTGGCTACCGATCTACAGGAGTTAAAAGCTATTTATGATAGAACAGAAGGAAGTCTTACGAAGGAAGAACTGCAAATGATTAAGAATAATATCGAAAAATTAAGAGCTAAGATTATTAGCTAATTTCCTTAACACAAGACTTTTTTAATGGAAAAGCCCTGCTGGAACCTCCGGTAAGGGCTTTCCTTCTTTAAGGGCGTACATGACATGAATGAAGACATCTTAAAAGCGTTAATGCGTTTGTTTGCCATAGTGGCCGATGTAAACCGCGAAGGTGCCTACGGTAACGAACGTGATATTATTACGGAATACCTTCAAAGGCAATTCAGCAGCGAACATGTGAATTCATTTATCAGCTACTTTGATCAATACCTGTTGAGGTACCACCCCAAGTTCATGTATGAAAATGACAGGGAGGCCCAAAAGCAAAATGATTATAACTCGGCCAAGATTGTTGATATATGCAATCAGATTAATGAGGAGCTTGAACAGAAGCAAAAAATCATTGTAATTGTTTATCTTCTCGACTTTATTAATCGCGGTGAAAAGCTTACCGAAAACGAAATCAATTTTGTAAACCTTGTAGGCAAAAGCCTTAAAATTGATCCTGTTGAGTTTCATGATCTCAGAGCCTTTACTTTTGGAACTATCGTTCAGATTAAGTCTAAAACTGAATTGCTCTACATTGATGCGAATGAAGATTCCGGTCATCCGGAGATAAAACACATGAAAAACGATCGGCTTGACGGACGGATTAGGGTTATCCGGATATCGTCTGCCAATATGTTGGTGTTCAGGTATGAGGGCAGGTCGGAACTTTTCCTTAATGGGCACAACATCAAAACTAACCGTTCATACATTTGGTCGGTGGGCTCTGTAATAAAAAGCTCACGGGTAGGTTCTATATATTATACTCATGTAGCCGGAAAGTTTATACAATCCCTGGTTCAGACAAAATTCACTTTTACAGCCAAGGATATTGAGTTCCGCTTTAAAAACAGTGAGAATGGCATCCGCCGGTTTAATTTCTCTGAGGAATCCGGGCGTTTAATAGGAATTATAGGCGGTAGCGGAAGCGGTAAATCTACACTTTTAAATGTTCTTAACGGTAACCTTAAACTACGGAATGGTTCCATAAGCATTAACAACCTAGATCTTCATGAAAACAAGGATATGCTGAAAGGGCTTATCGGGTATGTACCTCAAGAAGACCTTCTTTTCAAAGAGCTGACTGTATTTGAGAACCTGTATTTCAACGCCAGGTTGTGTTTCAGCGATTATTCCAAAGAAAAAATCACCGAAGTGGTTGAGACTGCGTTGATGGATTTTGATTTGGTGGAAGCACGGGACCTCAGGGTAGGGGATGAAGTGAAAACCATCCTTAGCGGAGGTCAGCGGAAACGGTTAAACATAGCGCTCGAGCTTATGCGCGAGCCCGCTATTTTATTTGTGGATGAACCTACCTCAGGACTATCATCAATGGATTCGGAAAAAGTAATGTCGTTGCTTAAGCGGCAAACCTTCAGGGGAAGACTTGTAATTACCAATATTCATCAACCATCATCAGACCTTTATAAATTGCTCGACAAGCTGCTGGTGATGGACCAGGGTGGCAGGGTTATTTATTATGGCAATCCCATTGATGCCATTAGCTATTTCAAGGATATCAGCCATTTTGCCGCTGCCAGCGAGGCCGAATGCAAGGCCTGTGGTAACATAAATTCCGACCAGATCCTCCGCATTGTTGAAGCCAGGGTGGTGGATGTCAATGGAAGACTGACCCGTAAAAGGAAAACCTCCCCACAGGAATGGTATGATAAATATACCGAAACGATTGATCCCATCATCAAACAAATTAAGCGTACTTTTACAGCCAAACTGCCGAAGAATAATTTCAGCATCCCATCACGATGGAAGCAACTGAAAATATTTTTCAGCCGCGATTTACTGGCCAAGCTGTCCAACAAACAATATTTGATAATAACTGCCCTCGAAGCCCCATTGCTGTCGATTATCCTGGCCTTTTTTACCAAAGAATTTGCCGGTGTCCAGGGAAACCCCACGGCCTATAATTTCAGCGAAAATGACAACCTCCCGGCTTACCTGTTTATGAGTGTTATTGTTGCTTTGTTTCTGGGGCTTGTGATATCTGCCGAAGAAATATTCAAGGACAGAAGGATTCTAAAACGCGAACAATTCCTGAACCTTAGCCGAAGGAGTTACCTCAGCTCCAAAATTATGATATTGTTTGCCATATCAGCCATTCAATCCATCATTTTTGTGATTATCGGCAATTACGTACTGGAGATAAAAGGAATGATGTTTTATTTTTGGCTGGTATTATTTTCAACGGCGTGTTGGGCCAATATGATTGGGTTAAATATTTCTGCCGGGCTTAATTCCGTGGTGACCATTTACATACTTGTGCCATTGATCCTGGTGCCCCAGCTTCTTTTTAGCGGAGTTGTGGTTGATTTTGATGCCATGCATAAAAGCATTAAAACCGATAAACATGTGCCGCTCATTGGTGATGTAATTACCTCCCGATGGTCTTTTGAATCCCTTATGGTTGTTCAATTTAAGCAAAATCATTTCAACCGTCATTTTTATGCCATTGAGCGTAGTATTGATGAGGCATTATACCATAAAGGCTATCAGATACCCCATTTAAGGTACCTCCTGAGGACCATTGAGCAAAATCTGAATCAAAAAGAAGATTTGCAGGAAACTATCAACAAGGTTAAAATTCTGGACATTGAGTTACGGAAGCTTTGTAACCGCTTTAAGATAAACCCGGAATGCCTCAATAATTCGTTAACCCTGGACAATTTCACAGATGAATCGTTTGCAGAAATAAGAGAGGTACTGGATATAGCTGCGCAACATGCTGATAATTTGTATAAAAGAAATGTAGAAATTAAAGAGGAGAAATATGTAAGCCTAATCGAAGATCTTGGAAGCAAAGAAGCATTTAATGGCTTGAGGATGAAAAACATGAATAAAAAAATATCATTCCTTGTCACGGATCAAAACGAGATGCAGGAATTAAAAGAAACCGGTGAAGGATTAATAAGATTAAAATCATCCATTTACAGGTACCCTGAAAACACCTGTGGCAGAGCACATTTTTTTGCCCCTGTAAAACGCATTGGCAATTACTATATTGATACCATCTGGTATAATATGGCTGTAATCTGGATATTTACAGGGCTATTATTCATTATGTTATACTATGATATCCTTAGAAGGGTTATCGAATACTTTGAAAGCCTGAAGGTTAACCGCTTCAACAAGCGGTTTATGAAGGTCATTAAACAATATGAAGCGTTTAGGAGATAAAAAAAAGCGGCCGAAGCCGCTTAAATTCACTGTAATAGATAAACAACAATTCAAAATTACGAACAAAAGCACTATCTTTAAATTGTCTGAACTGCCTGTAACAGGTCAGCTTTGATATCATCGATATGTTCAATCCCAACAGATATGCGCAATTGGCCGGGTTCAACGCCGGAGGCTTTTTGCTCCTCAACGGATAGCTGCTCATGTGTTGTTGAACTTGGGTGGATGATCAGTGTTTTTGCATCGCCAACATTGGCCAGGTGACTGATGAGTTTAACATTATCAACAATCTTATCAGCAGCTTCTTTGCCGGCTTTAACCTTAAAGGTCAATACTCCTCCAAAGCCGCGTTTCAGGTATTTCGTTGCCAGCTCATGATATGGACTGCTTTTTAGGCCGGGGTAATTCACGTACTCCACAAAATCTTGTTTTTCCAGCCATTCGGCGAGTTCAAGTGCGTTGCTGGTAATGCGGTCCAGTCGAAGAGAAAGGGTTTCGAGGCCCTGGATAAGCAGGAAGGAATTAAAGGGACTCAATGCATTACCATAGTCGCGCAACCCTTCAACCCTTACTCTGATGATGAACGCAATATTACCAAAGGGCCCGTCTGCGCCAAATACCTCCCAGAATTTCAAACCATGGTAGCCTTCGGAAGGTTCTGTGAATTGTGGAAATTTACCATTGCCCCAGTTGAAATTACCACCATCAACAATAACGCCACCAATGCTTGTGCCATGGCCGCCAATCCATTTTGTTGCCGACTGCACTACAATGTTTGCCCCGTGTTCCAGGGGACGAAACAGGTAGCCGGCCCCACCGAAAGTATTATCAACAATAAGGGGAATATTATGCTCCCGGGCCACCTTGGCAATGGCCTCAAAGTCCGGAATGTTGAATCTTGGGTTACCAATAGTTTCCAGATAAATGGCCTTTGTGTTTTCATCGATCTTTTCAGCAAATTTTTCAGGTTCGTCACCGTCTACAAATTTGGCCGTGATACCCAGGCGTTTGAATTGCACTTTAAACTGGTTGTAAGTACCGCCATACAAATAGGATGTTGAAACAAAGTTGTCCCCGTTTTCCAGGATGTTGGTCAACGCCAGAAACTGGGCCGACTGACCCGATGATGTTGCCAGTGCAGCCACACCACCTTCTAAGGCTGCAATTCGTTTCTCGAATACATCGGTTGTTGGATTCATAATCCGGGTATAGATGTTACCGAATTCCTTTAATCCGAACAGACTTGCAGCATGCTCTGAATTGTCAAATACATAAGACGATGTCTGGTAAATGGGTACTGCCCTGGATTTACTTACCGGGTCAACTTCATGTCCTGCATGCAGTTGCAGGGTCTCAAATTTTAGATTTTCTGCCATGTTGTTTTTGTTTTATGATTAATATTTGATTGAATTACAGAATATATATTTCCATGAGTACGGGCCCTCCCATACCATGAATAACAGACTATGCAATAGGGAGATTACCAGGAATAATTACAGCAGCACATCATACAACACATCATTGCTTTGCGCATGAGGTTGGGAACCTGGGTGTTGTATTCTCTGATTTCGGATGGTGAAACAGATGTGTTCATAAACCACGTTTTTACTGTAATTATTATTTAAATTCAATACAAATAACGAAATTATTGTTTTAAAAACCTAATGTAAATTGATTTTTTATCGAAAATTTATGACAAAACTCAATTTTTTCACACTCGTATAAACCAATGTATGGATTGTTTTTTGATTCTTTTACTATGCTTCCGGGATAATCATGTACGTTTATTTATAATAATTACCTAACTTGCTCCAATAAATCCTAATCAATTAATCATGGATCAGAAGAAAATCGATATGTTTTTTTATGCCTATGGCAACCGCTTTCCTGCCTACCGGATGATGATGATACAGTCCATGCTGGAAAAACTGGATGATCAGCGGTTTTTTATGGTACAAACGCAGCAATATAAGGATCCGATACTAATGCTGGTAATTTCTATTCTTGTCGGGCATTTTGGTGTCGACAGAATATTGCTGGGACAGATTGGCCTTGGTATAGCCAAATTGTTGACCTGCGGCGGCCTTGGTATCTGGACTTTAATCGACTGGTTCTTGATTATGAATGAAACCAGGGAAGTTAACTTTCAAATGCTTACCAACATGGTAAATGGGACCTGGTATTGAATCAAATCGGATTAAAAGTTTGCTTTTATTGCTGACTATCCTGGGGGGGTATGTTGTGTTTTTCATGCTGGGCACACTTACCGGCCAGCAAGAGCTGTGTCTGTTCAAGTCAATCACTGGTATCCCTTGCCCTGGTTGCGGAATGGGAAGTGCCACTTTCGCACTTTTTCAAGGCAATGTCTCCGCATCATTCTTCTTCCACCCCCTGGCCATTCCTTTTAACCTGATTATTTTAATGGCATTGGCCTGGGTAATATCTGATGTAACCCAAAACCGATTTTCCATGATACCATTTTTAAAGAAAAAGGTACCCCGGACATGGATCATTGTTACGCTGATTCTTATACTATTTCTTTGGGTTTATAATATTGTTCGTGAAATTTAGTCTTATATGGCCAGGAGCGTTTAGAAGATTGAAATGCTCTGTTAATCCTGTGTTTGTATCACTATTTACTACCCTTATCTTTATATTCTTTGTCAACCTTTCTTATGACAAAACCACTCTCACACTATGGTTACAGGGTTTGGTATTTTAGCTTAAAATCACTACCTTTTAATTTTTAAAAAAAAATCCTATGTATAGTAATCGTAGTCAAAAGTACCTTGAAAACCACACACCCCTTGACCCGGTTGAGATTGAATCCTATATGGATATAATAGGCAGGGAAAAAATTGAAGAGCTTAAAAATCTTTCAAAGTTGCTGGAAGGAAAAAAATGGAGCCATGTGAATTCCACTTTTGAGGGTGGCGGTGTAGCTGAAATGCTGCAAAGCATCGTTCCAATCGCATGCGGGCTTGGGCTGGATTGTGAATGGTATTGCATCGAAGCAACAGAACATTTTTATTCCATTACCAAACGTTTTCATAACATTATTCAGGGTTTGGATCAGAAATTCACGTTGGATGAACTGCTTGATTTATATATTAATACAAACAAGGAAAATTTTAAGGATACCCGTATTGTTGCAGACATGACCCTGGTGCATGATCCACAGCCCTGTGCTTCTGTGGTTCATGGACATTATGAAGGTAAAATGGTATGGCGCTGTCATATTGATACTTCTGAAGCAAATGAACAGATCTGGAATTTTCTTTTGCCATATATCAACAATTATGACGGGGTGGTTTTTTCGCATAAATCATTTGCCAAAGAGGGAATCAAAAAGCCGGTTTATCAGATTGCACCGGCCATTGATCCCTTAATGCCTAAAAACAGGCAACGTAATAAAAAGGAATCCCTTGATACGCTCAGCGATCTGTTCAGCGAACATAATATAGATGCTGAACGCCCTATTGTGTTGGCTGTTTCCCGGTATGATGTACATAAGAACCAGAAAACCATCATTGAGGCCTTTAAACGCCTGAAAGAAAGCAAGGAAATTCATAACATTAAGCCACAGCTTATAATTGTTGGAAATTCAGCCAGTGATGATCCTGAGGGCATGGAAATGTATAAAACCATCCAGGAGATTATTGACAATGATGAAGACATTTATGCTTTACTGAACATTCCCAATAATGATGAAAATATTGGGGCCTTGATGCGCCTGGCTGATGTGTTCATTCATGTTTCTACAAAAGAAGGATTCGGCCTTGTGGTAACAGAGGCCATGTGGCAGGGTACACCTGTTATCGGAAGTCAGGTAGGAGGCATTACTATGCAGGTGCTGAATGATAAAACCGGTTTCCTTGTCAGTCCAAACGATGTGGAAAGCATTAAAACCTTCACCAAACATATTCTTACCGATAAAGAGGAAAAGGAAAGACTGGGTATCCATGCTATGGAACATGTCAGAGAGAATTTTCTTATTACAGGACTGGTGAAACGTTACTTAATTCTGATGCGTTTTATGCTGGGTATTGATTTTCCGTATTTTAGAATTTAATTTTTAATGACTATCCGGGTTTATACCAAAACTATGTTTGCCACGAATGCACGAATAATAAGAATCAAATCGGAAGTACCTCTGAATAATTTTTTATTGGATATTGTGGTGTCTAATTATTTAATTATAAATTATTTATGAACACTAATTTCGAATGACTTTGTCATTCGTGCA